>JACMOF010000112.1 GCA_014378155.1 Caulobacter sp.
CAAGGCGCTGGACGCCAGCGCCCAGCCGCCCGAAGACAGTCTGAACGAGGTGTCGCTGGTCTGGTTTCAGGAGGCCCGTCGGCTGATGGGCCTGAAGGAAGGCGCCGGAGACCGCGACAACACCATCATCCTGGACTGGGCCGACGATCTGGATGTCCACTTCCCCCATGACGTGATCCCGTGGTGCGGCCTGTTCGTTGGCCACTGTGTCGGCGCCACCCTGACCACCGAACCCTTGCCGACCAATGTGCTGGGCGCGCGCAACTGGCTGAAGTTCGGCGCGCCCTGCACGCCACAGCCCGGGGCTGTGCTGGTGTTCTGGCGAGTCTCGCCGGGCGGCTTCCTGGGCCATGTCGCGTTCTATGTCGGCGAGGACGCCACCAGTTTCTTCGTCCTGGGCGGCAACCAGTCCGACAGCGTCAGCGTCGCACGTCTGGCCAAGGACCGGCTGCTGGGCGCCCGCTGGCCCGCGACGGTGCCGATGGGCGCGGCCGAGGCGCGCGTGGTGACCAGCGAGACGGCATTTTCAGTCGACGAACACTGATACCCTAGCGAAGCTAGACCACCGTCCCCATCCTTTTTTCGCAGGCTGATGGGAGCGACAGCATGAGCGCGGACTGGCAACTGGCGGAGGTCAATATCGCCCGCCTTCGGGCGCCGATCGACGACCCGATGATCAAGGACTTTGTCGACAGCCTCGACCGGGTGAACGC
This sequence comes from Caulobacter sp., assembly GCA_014378155.1. Classification (GTDB taxonomy): domain Bacteria; phylum Pseudomonadota; class Alphaproteobacteria; order Caulobacterales; family Caulobacteraceae; genus Caulobacter. Next base: position 714 of record JACMOF010000112.1, read on the forward strand.
CTTGGCCGAGGCCTCGCCCGGCTTTGTCTGGCGATTGAAGGGCGAGGGCAACAGCGCCGTCGATCTGCAGCCCTACGAAGACCCGATGATCGCCATCAACATGTCGGTCTGGATCGACATCCAGTCGCTAGGCGCCTTTGTCTATCGCGGCGACCATTTGCAGATCATGCGCCGCCGCGCGGAATGGTTCGAGCACATGGACGTCTTCATGGTGCTGTGGTGGGCGCCGGCCGGTCACCATCCGACCATCGATGAGGCCAAGTCGCGCCTGGCGCTGCTGGAACAGCACGGCCCGACGGCCGACGCCTTCACGTTCAAGATCCCGTTCCCCTCGCCCGACGCGGCGCCGGTGGAGCCGGTGCTGGACGAGTGCGCGTAGCAGGCGTTCGCAGCCGCCCGGACGCCCCCTCCGTCACGATGCGTATTCGCATCGCACCACCTCCCCCGCTGCGCGGGTTAGGAAAGCTGACCTTCTCCTCCCTCGTGAAACGGGGGAGATGGCGGGCGTAGCCCGACGGAGGGGGCGTCGGCCACCGAACGGGCGCTGACAACCCCCGCGAACGATGCTACAGGCCCGCGCCATGAAAGCCGCCGTCGTTGTCTTCCCCGGTTCCAATTGCGATCGTGACTGCAAGGTCGCCATCGAGCGCTCCGCCGGCGCCCGCGTCGAGATGGTCTGGCACCAGGAGACGGCCCTGCCGGACGACCTGGACCTGATCGTCCTGCCCGGCGGCTTCTCATACGGTGACTATCTGCGCTGCGGAGCCATGGCGGCCCAGAGCCCGGTCATGAAGGAAGTGGTCAAGGCCGCCAGCAACGGCGTCGCCGTGGTCGGGATCTGCAACGGCTTCCAGGTGCTGTGCGAGGCGGGCCTGCTGCCCGGCGCCTTTCTGCGCAACGAGAAGCTGAAATATATCTGCAAGCCGGTCGAGCTCGATATCGTTAACGGCCAGACCCGCTTCACCGCTGAATATGGTGAGCAGCGCGAGGCGGTGATGACGGTCGGCAACGGCGAGGGCAACTTCTTCGCCGACGAGGATACCCTGGACCGCCTCGAGGGCGAGGGCCAGGTGGTGTTCCGCTACAAGGACAATCCCAACGGCTCGGCCCGCGCCATCGCTGGCATCGTCAACGCCGGCGGCAATGTGCTGGGCCTGGTGCCCCATCCCGACCGGTCGTTCGACCCCGACCTCGGCTCGGCCGACGGCGCCCTGCTCTTCCGCAGCGTGTTCGCCAGCGCCTGATCTGAATCTTCTCCTGCCCCACATAGCGGGGGAGGTGGCGCGGCGCCGATAGGCGGCGTGACGGAGGGGGCCTTGCGGCTTATCCGGTCCCAAAAAGCTCGGCGCTGGAACGCCCCCTCCGTCACGATGCGTAGTCGCATCGCGCCTCCTTCCTGGTTTCACGGGGGAGGAGAGCGTGCGATCCTCTCCGCCAAGGCTGGCTGCTGGGGGATTCACATGAAAACGATTCTGTTACTCGCGACCGCGAGCCTGCTGCTGGCCGGAGCCAGCTTCGCGCAGACCGTGGCTCCAGGCAGCCTGCCCAGCGAGACCCCCGACGTCTTCAAGCTCGCCACGGATCGTCTCGACTACGAGCGGCGCGACGTGATGATCCCGATGCGCGACGGGGTGAAGCTGCACACCGTCATCCTCGTGCCCAAGGGCGTCAAGCGCGCGCCGATCCTGCTGACCCGCACCCCCTATGACGCCACGGCGATGACCTCGATCAACGCCACCACCCACTTGGCCGACGCTATCGACGGCTACGACCACCCGGTCGATGTGGTGATCGAGGGCGGCTATATCCGCGTCGTCCAGGACGTTCGTGGCAAGCACGGCTCGGAAGGCGACTATGTGATGAACCGGCCACTGAAGGGGCCGCAAAACCCGACGCAGGTCGACCACGCCACCGACACCTGGGACACCATCGACTGGCTGGTCAAGAACATCCCCGAGACCAATGGCAAGGTTGGAATCCTGGGCATCTCCTACGACGGCTTCACCACCCTGGAAGCATTGTTCAATCCGCACCCGGCCCTGAAGGTCGCCGTGCCAATGAACCCGATGGTCGATGGCTGGATGGGCGACGACTGGTTTCACAACGGCGCCTTCCGCCAGCAGAACATGCCCTATATCTACGAGCAGGTCGGCAGCCGGAAGAATGAGGAGAAGTGGGCCTCGGGCGTGCATGACGACTACGACCTCTTCATGCGGGCCGGCTCGGCCGGGGCGCTGGGGTCGCAGATGGGGCTGGAACAGACCGGCTTCTGGCGCAAGATTCTGGCCCACCCGGACTATGACGCCTTCTGGAGCGACCAGGCGGTCGACAAGCTGCTGGGCAAGGAGCCGCTGAAGGTGCCGGTGATGGTGGTCGCTGGCCTCTGGGACCAGGAGGACATCTACGGCGCGGCCGCTGTCTACAAGGCGATCGAGCCCAAGGACACCGCCAATGACAAGGTGTTCCTGGTGCTGGGGCCCTGGAACCATGGCCAGCAGATCCACGACGCCGCCAGTCTGGGCGCGATCAAGTTTGGCGCCGACACCGCCCTGCAGTTCCGTCAGGACGTGCTGGGCCCGTTCCTGGCCCACTATCTGAAGGACGACGCCCCGGCCATGGACGTCGCGCCCGTCACCGCCTACGAGACCGGGACCAACCGCTGGCGCAAGCTGGAAGCCTGGCCCTCGGGCTGCGCCAAGGGTTGCGCGATCACCCCCACCCCGCTCTATCTCCACGCGGGCTTCAAGGCCGACTTCGTCGCGCCCCAGGCCCGAGAGGCCGCTGGCGAGGCGACCAGCGACGCCTATGTTTCCGACCCGGCCAAGCCAGTGCCCTATCGTGCTCGCCCCAGCCAGCCGACCGGCTATGTCCCGCCCCTGACCTGGACGCAATGGCTGGTCGATGACCAGCGCGAGGCCTCGGGCCGCACTGACGTGCTGACCTACACAACCAATGTGCTGACCGCGCCGCTGAAGATCAGTGGCGAGCCGATCGTCAACCTCACCGCGGCGACCAGCGGGACCGACGGCGATTGGGTAGTCAAGCTGATCGACGTCTATCCCGACGAGGTCCCCGGCGATCCAACGATGGGCGGCTATCAACTGCCTGTGGCGATGGACATCCTTCGGGGCCGCTATCGAGAGGGCTTCGCCCAGGCCAAGCCGATCAAGGCCAATGCGCCGCTGGGCTACCGCTTCGCCCTGCCCAACGCCAACCACGTGTTCCTGCCCGGCCATCGGATCATGGTCCAGGTGCAGTCCAGCTGGTTCCCACTCTACGACCGCAACCCGCAGACCTTCGTGCCCAACATCTTCCTGGCCAAGCCGGCCGATTACCGGAAGGCGACGGAGACGGTGTTCCACGCGCCGGGCAAGGCCAGCTTCGTGGAACTGCCGGTGGTGGGGAAGTAGGGCTCAGATCCTCCCCCTCAGGGGGACAGGCTCAACGCCGGCTCAAGCTCTGGATCTTCACTGGTTGATCGAGGATCTGGCCCTTCATGTAGGGATCGTCGGCCTTGGTCACGGTCGGCGCGTCATGGATCTTGCGAACCACATCCATGCCCTCGACCACCTTGCCGAAGGCCGCGAAGCCCTGGCCGTCCTTGTTGCGGGCGCCGCCGAAATCCAGGGCCGGATTGTCGCCCAGGCAGATGAAGAATTCCGAGCCCGCCGTGCCCGGCGCGCCTCGCGCCATCGAGATCACCCCGTCGGTGTGCAAAATCCCCGTGACCTTGGTGGTCTCGTGGGCGATGGCCGGCAGCGGGCTGTCGTCGCGGTTCAGCCCGCCCTGGATGACCCTGATGGTGGCGGGGTTGTTGTCGTTCTTCGGCGAGACCGTCCGGTAGAAGGCGCCGCCGTCCAGCAGATGCTGGTCGGCATAGGCCAGGAAATTGGCCACGGTGATCGGCGCCTTGGCCGGATACAGTTCGATGACGATCGGCCCCCGATCGGTGACCATTTGCACCCGGACGGGGGCAGCGCCGGCGGCCGTCAGCGGCAGGGCTGCGGTGAGCGCGAGCAAATGGCGGCGGGAGATCATGGAGCGGCTCGCTTCACGTCGGTATGGATGAAGTCATTTCCCTTGAACAACAGGGGCTCGTCCAGGGACTTGGCGAGGGCGTAGGTAAAACTGTCGCCGTAGTTCAGGTCGGCGTCGTGCCGGCCCTTGCCGTAAGTTCGCCGCGCCTCGGCTGCGGCATAGGCCTGCTCCGCCGTCACGGCGACGATCTCGATCCGCAGCTGAGCCAGGTCGCGATTCAACAGCGCGATGCCCGTCGAAACGCTGGTTCGCCGCATATAGACCTCGGCCGCCTCGACATAGGACGCCGCCGACATCCGGCGACGCTTGGCGCGGAGAAGCAACACATAGAAGGTGTCGCGCTCCGGTTCGCGCAGGGCGATGGCCAACAGGGCTGAGGTGTCGACGATCATCCGATCGGTTGACCGTTCTCGTCGTAAAGCTCAGCCTCGATCTCACGCCAGTCGCGAGGGTCGAGAATGGGGCGCGCGTCGAGTTCAGCGAAGAATGCCAGCTTGGCGGCCTCCTCGGCGGCCGACAGGGCATAGGGCGTTGAAAGCCGCGCCACCTTCTCCACCAACGCCTGATGGATCGCTTCGGTCAAACTTTCCCCTGTGATAACGGCGACCTGGCGAGCAAGTTCTTCGGTCTCCACCCTCTTGATGCTAATGCCCATTCTAGAACCGCCCTTGATGTTTCTAGAATATGGCGGAATCCGCCGGTCCACGCTAGAAGGCCCGCCCATGAGCACCTCGCCCGCCTTCCAGAAGTCCATGGCCGACACGGCCCGCGAATTTGGCCTCAACGCGGAGGAGTACGCCGTCGTCCTCGACCGCCTGGGTCGCGAGCCCAACTTGGTCGAGCTGGGGGTGTTCTCGGTGATGTGGTCCGAGCACTGCTCCTACAAGTCGTCGAAGAACCAGCTGAAGAAGTTCCCGATCACCGGCCCGCGGGTGATCTGCGGGCCCGGCGAAAACGCCGGCGTCATCGACATTGGCGACGGCGACGCCATCATCTTTAAGATGGAGAGCCACAACCACCCCTCCTACATCGAGCCCTATCAGGGCGCGGCGACGGGCGTGGGCGGCATCATGCGCGACGTCTTCACGATGGGCGCGCGGCCCATCGCCCTGCTCAACGCCCTGCGGTTCGGTGATCCCAGTCACCCGAAGACCAAGCGCTTGGTCGAAGGTGTTGTCGCCGGCATCGCCGGCTACGGCAATTGCGTCGGCGTGCCCACGGTCGCCGGCGAGACCAATTTCCACGCGGGCTATAACGGCAACATCCTGGTCAACGCGATGTGCGTGGGCCTGGCCGACGCCGACAAGATCTTCTATTCGGCGGCGCCGGGCGCGGGCCTCTCAGTGGTCTATTTCGGCTCCAAGACCGGCCGCGACGGTATCCACGGCGCGACCATGTCGTCGGCTGAGTTCTCGGAGGACTCCGAGGAGAAGCGCCCCACCGTCCAGGTCGGCGACCCCTTCGCCGAGAAGCTGCTGATCGAGGCCACTCTGGAGCTGATGGCCACGGGCGCCGTCGCAGCCATCCAGGACATGGGCGCGGCGGGCCTGACCTCCTCCTCGGTCGAGATGGCCGGCAAGGGCGGCGTCGGCATCGAGCTGAACATGGACATGGTCCCGCAACGCGAGACCGGCATGAGCGCCTATGAGATGATGCTGTCGGAAAGCCAGGAGCGCATGCTGGCGGTGCTCAAGCCCGGCCGCGAGCACGAAGGCCACGCCATCTTCGAGAAATGGGGCCTGGACGCCGCCGTCATCGGTGTCACCACCGACACCGGCCGCCTGGTGCTGAAGCACCACGGCGAGACGGTCTGCGACGTGCCCCTGGCCCCGCTGTTCGACGACGCCCCGCTCTATGACCGACCCTGGGTGCAACCGGCCCTGCATCCGCGCCTCGACCCCGGCCAGATCCCCGCCCCCGCCGACTGGACCGCCGCTGTGCTGAAAGTGGTCGGCAGCCCCGACATGGCCTCCAAGCGCTGGCTGTGGGAACAGTATGACCGCCACGTGATGGCCGACACCCTGGAAGACAGCGCCACCGGCTGCGACGCTGGCATCGTGCGCATTCACGGCAAGGGCAAGGCCATCGCCGTGACTAGCGACGTCACCCCGCGCTATGTCCAGAACGACCCCTATGAGGGCGGCAAGCAGGCCGTGGCCGAGGCCTGGCGCAACCTGACGGCCGCCGGCGCGACGCCGATCGCCATCACCGACAACCTCAACTTCGGCAGCCCCGAAAAGCCCGAAACCATGGGCCAGATCGTCCGCGCCACCGACGGCATGGCCGAGGCCTGCCGGGCGCTCGACTTCCCGGTCGTGAGCGGCAATGTCAGCCTCTACAACGAGACCAACGGCGTCGCCATTCCGCCGACCCCAACGGTCGGCGGCGTCGGCCTGCTCGATGACTACGATCTGCGCATGGGCTTCGGCAACGTGGCCGAGGGCGACACGCTGGTGCTGATTGGCGAGACCCACGGTGAACTGGGCGCCTCGATCTATCTGCGCGAGATCCTCGGCCGCGAGGATGGCGCCCCGCCGCCCGTCGACCTGGCTCTGGAGCGCAAGAACGGCGACTTCGTGCGAGGCCTGATCCCCACCGGCCTGGTGGCGGGTCTGCACGACCTGTCGGACGGCGGCCTGCTGATCGCCGCCGCCGACGTGGCCCTGGCCAGCAAGGTCGGGATCACGCTCAACGCCACCAGCCACGCCCACGCCCATCCCTACCTGTTCGGCGAGGACCAGGCCCGCTATCTGGTCGCCACGCCCGATCCGGACGGCCTGCTGCTGGCGGCCAAGGAAGCGGGCGTCCACGCCAACCTGGCCGGCGTGGCCGGCGGCGACGCCTTCGCTTCGAGCGACCTTTTCAGCATTCCCATTGAGACCCTGCGCGCGGCCCACGAGGCCTGGATGCCGGGCTTCATGAACGCCCCCGCCTAAGGAAAACACCCCATGCGTGAGTTCTCGATCCTCGCCACGGCCAGCCTGGCCCTGTCGCTGCTGGCCGCCTGCGCCCCCGCCGCCTCCGGTCCGGCCCTTTCTTCGCAAACGGGGGCCACCCAAAGCGCCGACGCCTCGTGCTCGACGCGCGGCGGAACGCTGCAGCCCGTCGGCCGGATGCAGCGCCAGACCTGCGTCTTGCCCTATGCCGACGCCGGCAAGATGTGTTCCGACAAGGCCGATTGCCAAGGCTCGTGCATCGCCGACGGCAACGCTGAGTCCCAGGCCGCGACCGTCGGGCAGTGCCAAAGAACCAATGTCCAGTTCGGTTGCTACGCCAAGATCGTGGCCGGCAAGTCGACAGGCACGATCTGCGTCGACTAACCCACAAATCCGTTCATCCCGGTGAAAGCCCGGACCCGAGCCGAGTCCACCGTTGGCTCAGAGCGAACCCGCCAGGCTCAGCTTGGGTCCCGGCCTTGGCCGGGGTGAGTGGAAGATAGGGGTTGCGAGAGCGGATCATTCGGACCGGCGAAGATCACGGGATCGGCGTTGTTTTGGTCGGTGGACTGATTGATGAAGCCAAGGTCGTCGGCCGATCGCAGGGGCGGCCGGGCCGCCTCCAGCGCTGGCGGATCGTCACCGCGCCGAAACCACTGCACGAGTTTCCAGAGCCAGGTCAGGATCATCGCTTCCCCCCGAAGCCGTGGCCTCAGCGCCGCGTTCGGCGTCCCGGCCTGTCGCGCCATGACGGCGTTCGACCAGCTAAACACAGATCGACGCCGCGCCCTAGCTAGCTCGACGATCTGGCTGGTCAGACCCTCGGCGGCGAAGTGACGGTTGCCGAACGCCAGCGGCGCTGGTGAGCACCGGCGTGAAGTCTCAACCAAGATCGCGCAGCACATAGTCATGGCGGACCGGTCGCGTCTGATAGGGCTGTCGGCCCCCACGCTACAGGGTCGGCGAACAGGCTGACGTGCTCGGCGTCACGATGCTGCGTGGGGCGAGACTATCTTTCGGTGGAGGCGTAAGGGTTGGGCGGGAACGAAAGCCCCGCCCTGGCCGCTTGCCCGAAAACGAGGAACGGCCCCATGACCACGATCGCCAACCTGGACGAGTTCATTCTCGAGGAAACCGAGGACGGCATCTTCCTGACCGTCACCGGCGACGACGAGACGACCCTGAAGCTGAAGGTCACGCTGGATGACCTCGAGGAGATCGTCGAGGTCATCGACGAGGTGTTCGGACTGGAAGAAGACGACTCGGAAGAGGTGGACGAGACGGCGGGCTAGAGCATTTCCCGACCTGACTGCGTCAGGCCGTGAGCTCTAATCTTTTGTTTTGACGCATTTTTCTTCCCGCGGACCGGAACCCCTTCGCTCGAAAAATGCCCTAGCGGCTCACGCACTTGCCCCCACCTGACCGCTCTCGCGCTCTGTCCCCCCCCACGGGGGGGCGGAGCACCGTATGGTTCGAGCTCTTCCCCCTTTGGGGGAAGACGATCGCGAAGCGATCCGTAGGGGGCAAGTG
>JACMOF010000113.1 GCA_014378155.1 Caulobacter sp.
CCCGCCGGACGGGGCCTTCTACATCTATGCCGACATCGGACACCTGACGCACGACAGCCTGGCCTTTTGCGAGGCCCTGCTGCGCGACACTGGCGTGGCCACCGCGCCGGGCGTCGATTTCGACCCAGTCGACGGCGGTCGCTTCATCCGCTTCAGCTTCGCGGTCTCGACCGCCGAGGTGGAGGAGGCGTTGCGGCGGATCATCCCGTGGTTTCAGGCGAGGGAAGCCATCTAGAAGCCCTCTGGGAGAGGGCTGATCGCGTGCCTATATGCTGCAGATACATACCAAACGGAGCTCCCCCATGAAGACGCGCAAACTCGGCGACGGCCTGGAAGTCTCGGCGATCGGCCTGGGCTGCATGGGGATGAGCTGGGCCTATGGGCCCGCGCCCGACAAGGCCGAGACCTTCAAGGTGCTGGCCCGCGCCGTCGAGCTGGGCGTCACCTTCTTCGACACCGCCGAGGTCTATGGCCCCTATGTCAACGAGGAGCTGGTCGGCGAGGGGCTGAAGCCGTTCCGCGACAAGGTGGTGATCGCCACCAAGTTCGGCTTCGACATCGCCCCGCCCGAAGCGGCCAACGGCACCAGCCGGATGGTCGGCGTCAACAGCCGGCCAGAGCACATCCGCGCCGTGGCCGAGGCCTCGCTGAAGCGTCTCGGCGTCGAGGTGATCGACCTGTTCTACCAGCACCGCGTCGATCCGAACGTGCCGATCGAGGACGTGGCCGGGGTGGTCAAGGACCTGATCGCCGAGGGCAAGGTCAAGCATTTCGGCCTGTCGGAGGCGGGTCCTGAAACCATCCGCAAGGCCCACGCCGTCCAACCCGTGGCGGCTCTGCAGAGCGAATACTCCCTGTGGACCCGCGATCTGGAGAAGGCGACCCTGCCGCTGATCCGGGAACTGGGCATTGGCCTGGTGCCCTACAGCCCGCTAGGCCGGGGCTTTCTGACCGGGACGCTGACCAGCGACGCGGGCCTGGCCAAGGACGACTTCCGCCGCGGCTTGCCGCGCTTCCAGGGCGAGGCCCTGACCAAGAACCTGTCGCTGGTCGAGGCCCTGACCGCCTTGGCGACCGAGAAGGGCGTCACCTCGGCCCAACTGGCCCTGGCCTGGATTCTCCACCAGGGGGACAATATCGCCCCGATCCCCGGCACGACCAAGGCCTCGCGCGTCGAGGAAAATGTCGGCGCGGCGGATGTCGTGCTGTCGGCCGACGATCTCGCCCGGATCGCGGCGGCGGTGCCAGAGACGCAGATCGAGGGCGCGCGCTATTCCAAGGCCGGGCTGGCGATGGTGGGGCGGTAAAAAGACTAGGCCTTTCCCGCCCCAAAGCGGGGAGGGAAAGGGGCTTTGGGATCTTGGTCGCTTCGCGCCGGCCGAAGGACCAAGACCGCCGCCGTATCGCGCAACGACGCCGCCGAGGATCTCAAACGTGAGGGTTCCGAGGAACCGCCGCCGCCGGTGCAGGGGCCGCCGGCCAAGCCGGCCTGAGGGCGTTTGAGCCGCTTTCCTGACCGCTCGCTCTGAGGTAGAGATTAGAGCCGTATCGGGGGACTTGATGATGCAAGATTTTGCGAAGCGTTACAGCGTCGGGATTGGCCTCCTTCTCGCGCTTGCTGCGGGTCCAGCCTTGGCCGCGCGGCCCATGATGATTCACGTCAAGCCTGGGGCGAGCTATGACGGGACGGTCGCTGACTACAAGGTCTGCAACAAGGCGTTCGTGGACCCGACGGCGCGCCCACCGATGGTTCCGTTGCGCGCACCGCTCGCCGCCCAGGCGGGCGCGGCCGCTGCGACGGGCTTCATGCAAGGCTATATGGAAGCCAAGGCTCGGGCTGAATATGTCGATACGTGCATGTCGGCCCTTGGCTACACCAAGATCGACATGACGCCTGGGGAGCGCGCGGCCGTGAAGGGTCTCAAGGGCGAACCCGCAAAAAAGACTTGGTTCGACGCGTTCTTCAACACGGACCTGAGCGCGCGCATCGCGGCCGTATCAACGGCGACGAGCGTCGAATGACCTCCTCCTAAGCCCTGCCCCATGCGTCAGTCTTGACCCCGCTACCGCGCCGCCGCAATCTTCTCGCAACTGCGAAATAAGAACACGACGCCGGGAGCACGCGCATGAAGACCCCCAGAGGCTTTTTCAAACCCCTGGCCATCGGCGCCCCCACGCCTTGGCGCGAGCCGCCCGCGCGGGTGGAGCGGATGATCCATTTCGTGCCGCCGCACCTGGACAAGGTGCGCGCCAAGATCCCCGAGATCGCCTTGAGCGTCGATGTCATCCTGGCCAATCTGGAGGACGCCATCCCCGCTGACGCCAAGGGCGCGGCCCTGGCTGGAACCATCGAGCTGGCCCGCGCCACCGATTTCAAGGCCCTGGGCGTGGGCCTGTGGGTGCGGATCAACTGCCTCAACTCACCCTGGCACCTCGACGAGGTGGCCACCCTGGTCGAGAAGGCCGGAAACCAGATCGACGTGATCATGGTCCCCAAGGTCGAGGGGCCGTGGGACATCTTCTACATGGACCAGTTGCTGGCCTCGCTGGAGGCCAAGCATGGGGTGACCCGGCCGATCCTGCTGCACGCCATCCTGGAGACTGCCGAGGGGGTGATGAATGTCGAGCAGATCGCCGGGGCCAGCTCGCGCATGCAGGGCATCAGCCTGGGCCCGGCCGACCTGGCCGCCAGCCGGGCCATGAAGACCACGCGGGTGGGCGGGGGACATCCCGGCTACCGCGTCATCGAGGATCCGCACACCGACGGGTCGCCCCGCGTCTCGGTGCAGCAGGACCTGTGGCACTACACCTTCGCCAGGATGGTCGACGCCTGCGCGGCCCATGGCATCAAGCCGTTCTACGGTCCGTTCGGGGCCATCGACGATCCCGTGGCCTGCGAGCAGCAGTTCCGCAACGCCTTCCTGATGGGCTGCGCCGGCGCCTGGAGCCTGCATCCCAGCCAGATCGACATCGCCAAGCGGGTGTTCTCGCCGGCGCCGGACGAGGTGGCTTTTGCTCGCCGCATCCTGGAGGCCATGCCCGACGGCACGGGCGTGGCGATGCTGGACGGCAAGATGCAGGACGACGCGACCTGGAAACAGGCCAAGGTCATGGTCGATTGCGCCCGGCAGATCGCGGGGAAGGATGCGGAGTATGCGGCGCTGTATGGGTTCTGAGGCTCACCCACTTGCCCCCACCTGACCGCTTCGCGGTCTGTCCGCCCCCATAGGGGGCGGAGCTCGCAAGGCGCCGGCGGCGGGGCTCTTCCCCCTCTGGGGGAAGACGATCGCAAAGCGATCCGGAGGGGGCAAGTGTTCGCTAAACCTACGCTTGCCGCGTCTCGATCTTCGACCCCGCCGTCAGCATCTTGTGCACGGGGCACTGCTCGGCGATCTCTATCAGCCGCGCGCGTTGGGCTTCGTCCAAGTCGCCCCCCAAGGTGACTTCGCGATCGAAGATGTCGGCGGGCAAGGCCGTCACGTCTCGCCGCCAGGTCACCGCCACATGCACCGCGCCCAACGGCCAGGCTTTGCGCCTGGCGTAAAGCCGCAGCGTCTGGGTGGTGCAGGCCGCCAGGCCGGCGGCCAACAGGTCGTGGGGGTTGGGGCCCAGGTCCAGGCCGCCTTGCGAGGGCGACAGGTCGCCGACGAACCGGGCGGGGCCGGCGCTGATCAGGATCTGGACGCCGCCATGGCCGCTGTCATCGACGACGGCGGAGGGGCGGGCGGGCTCGATGGTCATGGCGCGGACTCCGAATAGCGACCGAATTTGCTACCGTAAAGCGCGGCCGTCTTGCACGGTTTTATCGAGCCTAGGCCGCCGCCCGCTGGGCCGACGTCACGTCGAACAGGCGTGTCGCGCCGCGCCAGACCTCGATGGTGTCGCAGCCGCGGTGCACGCCGACCAGGTCTTCGGCGCGGCGACGCGCGGCGGCGTCGTCAAGGCAGGGGGTGACATCGAAGCGTGGCACCGAGCCATCCGGCTCGACACAGAAGAAAGTGAACACCTGCATGGGAACGTCCGTTCGCATCAGGCGGGACCGGGTCCATATTCGATGGGCGGGGCCGCGGGCGTCGGCTGTTTTCTGAGCCGACCGGAGGGATATAGGCGATAGTCCCGTCTCCCGCCAGGGATCATGGGTTTCGAAACGGGACTCTCCTGGGAGACGAATCCCCAGGACTCAAAAGGGTTCCGGCTGAGTGACGGTGTCGCTGCGACGACGAGTCGCAGGCCGAGGTCTCCGCCAAACCTTCCTAAACAAGCAATGAGTCCCGCTTGAGTCGGAGGTTGGGCGAATTAGGACCTGGGCGCCGCCAAAACCGGTTCCGTTTTGCGGCTTCGCGCTCTAGGTTCGCCACCTTTCCGCAACGGCGACGTTAAGAGACTCATGGCCGCGCATTATCTCGACTTCGAGCGACCCATCGCCGATCTGGAAAGCAAGATCGAGGAGC
>JACMOF010000114.1 GCA_014378155.1 Caulobacter sp.
ACGAGGGCCTGGCCGACAGCAAGTATCGCCCCTGCCCGCTGCTGGTGAAGTATGTCGAGGCCGGCTGGCTGGGCAAGAAGGCCGGGCGCGGCTTCTACGACTACCGCGGGGATGTTCCGGTCCCGACGCGGTAGGCGGCGGATCATGGGCGAAAAGCGCGATGACCGTCCGCTTCCTGCGCTCGCGATGCTTGGTGCATGGGGCACATTTTGCGCCGCTGCCTGGTATTTCGGCTCCCACCGGCCCGAGCATCCAGACCTCGGCGGCGCGTTTGTTTACTATTTCAAGTCGTTCAACGGCGTCGTCTATCTGAACGACGGCGAACATCACCTCATGATATTTATGCAGGGCGTTGTCGCTATCGTCACCCTAGGCGCGATCGCATTTGGCTTCTGGAAGAAATACATCGTCCCCGCCCTTTAGACGCGGCGCCGTCGCTACCTACCAAAGGATCGGCACGCCGTAGCTTGAGAGCTTGTGGTCGATCGTCACGAGGTGCAGGCCTTCTATCATGGCCTGCGCGACGAGGATGCGATCCCAAGGGTCCCGATGAAGCGGCGGCAGGCGCGCGGCCGCCGCACCATGCGTGGCCGTTATGGAAAGCCAAGTCATCCCCTGAGCGTGCACGGCGTCATCGAGTTGGGCGGGCATTTGCCGAAGTAAGGGATCACGGTCGCGCTTGTATTCGATTTCATATGCGCTGACCGCGCTGACAAAGATTTCGCTCCCGGGATCAAGCAGCGCACCGCCCACTGTAGGTGACAGTTTGCTGGACCACATCGCTGACCAGACGAAAACGTGCGTGTCGAGCAGCAGCCTCATTCCTCAGGCCAGATCGACTTTTCCATCAGGGCTTCGAGTTCCGGATCCGGATCGGTAAATACCTCAGCTGGGATGTTGAGGTTCAGATGGTCCCAAATTCCCAGCCGCCGCTGCCCTTTGGGTGCGGCCAACGGCGGTGGATTCAACACCGCTACGGTCTCCCCGTCGCGTGTCAGCACGACGTTCTCGCCGGCCTCCATACAAGCGACGAGTTCGGCCAATGCCGCTTGGCCTTTGATGTCGACCCGGAGCATCATGGACGAAATCTACCATAAGAGCCGATGAGACGCGACTCGGCCGACAGCCTCTATCGCCCAACCTACAAACCCGTGTTGCGCAAGGCTCCTGCCTCGGGGGAGCAAGTCTTGCGCAATCTGTATCTCGCCACCGTGCTGGTCTTTGTCGTCATGCTCGCGGGTTTTGGACCCAGCTTCATGGGGGCGGCAGGGCCGCGGGATCCGATGCGGGAGGTGCGTGGCGCCCTGGCCGTCGCCTGGATGACCCTGCTGGAGGTCCAGAGCTGACTGATTGGCCATGGCCTATCGCCGCACGATGTTCCTGGTCGGCCTTCGTGGCGTTCACGCGCCTGGTCGGCCTGCCGCCGGGTTAGAGCCCTAGCCGCCGCCCATCGCCACGGCGATATGGTAGGTGGCGAACGAGGCCAGATAGGCCAGGGTGGTCATGTAGAGGACCATCACCGCCGGCCAGGTCCAGCCATTGGTCTCGCGCTTGACCACGCCCAGGGTCGCCATGCACTGCGGGGCGAAGATGTACCAGGCGAGGAACGACAGGGCTGTCGCCAAGGACCACTGGTGCGAAAGCAGAGTGCTCAGGGCCACGTGGGAGTCGGCGTCGCCGCCCACGGCATAGACCGTTCCCAGGGCCGCCACGGCCACTTCTCGCGCCGCGAAGCCGGGGATCAAGGCGACGGTCATCTGCCAGTTGAAACCGATGGGCTGCATCACGGGCGCGATCAGATGCCCCAGTCGGCCAGCCAGGCTGTAGTCGATGGCCGGGCCCGTCGCGCCCGCAGGGGGATAGGGGAAGGTCGACAGCACCCAGACCACGATCATCAACGGCAGGATGATGCGTCCGGCGCGGTTGAGGAAGATCTGGGCCCGGGTCCACAGGTTCATCAGCACGTTGCGCGGCTCGGGCCAGCGATAGGTCGGCAATTCCATCATGAACGGCTCGACCGTGCCGCGCCAAAAGATCTTGCGGATCACGAACGACACGACCAGGGCGCTGACGATGCCGGCGGCGTAGAGGCCAAACATCACCAACCCCTGCAGGCTGAAGACACCCCAGACCTGGGTGTGGGGGATGAAGGCTGCGATGATCAGGGTGTAGACCGGGATCCGCGCCGAGCAGGTCATCAGCGGGGCGACCAATATGGTGGTCAGCCGATCATGCTTGTTGTCGATCACTCGGGTGGCCATGATCCCGGGGATGGCGCACGCGAAGCTGGACAGCAGCGGGATGAACGCCCGGCCGTGCAGGCCCGCCCCGCCCATGATCTTGTCCATCAGGAAGGCCGCGCGGGTCATGTAGCCGCTGTCTTCCAGGATCAGGATGAAGAGGAAAAGGATCAGGATCTGCGGCAGGAAGACCAGCACGCTGCCCACCCCGGCGATCAGGCCGTCGGTCAGGAAGCTACGCAGCAGGCCCTCCGGCAGAACGGCGCCGATCAGCACCCCGACCTGCTCGAAGCCCAGCCCGATCAGGTCCATGACCGGCTGGGCCCAGGTGAACACCGCCTGGAACATCACGAACAGCAAAGCAAACAGGATCAGCAGGCCGCCGACCGGGTTGAGCAGCACCGCATCGACCTTGCCGGTGACGGTGTCGGGGCGCTCGGCCGGGCGGACGCAGGCCTTGACGATGCGCTGGGCCTCGCGGTGGGCGGCGCGGATCTCGGCGGCGTCAGGCTCGCGCCAGACATTGTCCTGCTCGCCGGCATGGCTCAGCACCAGGGCGTCGGCCGCAGCGACCAACTCTTGCAGTCCCCGTTTGCGGGTGGCGACGGTGGGGATGATCGGCGCGCCGATCTCGGCCGACAGCCGCTCCAGGTCGATGCGCAGGCCCTGGCGCTGGGCGATGTCGTACATGTTGAGCGCCAGCACGAACGGCCGGCCCACCTGCTTGAGCTCCAGCACGAGGCGCAGCACCAGCCGCAGGTTGGTGGCGTCGGCCACGCAGATCACCACGTCGGGGGCGGTTTCACCAGCCAGCTTGCCCAGCACGGCGTCGCGGGTCACCACCTCGTCGGGGCTGCGGGCCCGCAAGGAATAGGTGCCGGGCAGGTGGAGCACGTGGGCGCCGCGGCCGCTGGCCAGGGTCAGCACGCCTTCCTTCCGCTCGACGGTGACGCCGGCATAGTTGGCGACCTTCTGGCGGCTGCCGGTCAGGGCGTTGAACAAGGCGGTCTTGCCGGAATTGGGATTGCCGACCAGCGCCAGGCGAACGGGCCGTGAAGCGGCGGACGAAGGGGGCGATGGGGTCGCCGAAGGAGCGACGAGGGTGTCGGGCAAGGTCTCAGGCCTCGTGGAACTGGACGGTGACGGCGGCGGCCTCGCGGCGGCGCAGGGCCACGCGCATGTCGTCGATGCGGACGGCGATGGGGTCGCGACCGAACAGGCCCTCGTGCAGCACCTCGATCAGGGCGCCCTCGACGAAGCCCATCTCCAGCAGCCGGCGTTCCAGCTCGGCCGAATCGACGGCCTCGTGGGCGCCGGTCTGGCCGCTGACCTTGGTGATGACGCCCGCCTGGCCCTTGGACGCCGTGCTGAGCGGCCTCTCCATGCCCAGCGCCGACGCGCCGCTCGCGGCGGGACGGTCCAAGGTTTCGGGAGAGAGGTGAAGGACGTCGGACATGGTCGCACCGGAAAAACTTGCGAACGATTATCAGTCCTAGGTCACGCTGTCATGTCCCGATTAGGGCGGCGGATTGTCGCCGATCAGGAGAGGCGGTCGCGGAAGTCGCTATAGTCGAACTGGCGGACCAGTTTCAGGCCGTCGGTCTCGCTGTTCCACAGCGCGATAGCCGGCAGGGGGACGCCGTTGAAGGTGTTGGTCTTGACCATCGAATAGTGGGCCTGGTCGAGGAAGGCGATGCGCGTGCCCGGCGTCGGCCGCGCGGCGAAGCCATAGTCGCCGATGATGTCGCCGGCCAGGCAGGAGGGGCCGCCCAGCCGAACGGTGACCCCGTCGTCTTGCTCGTCCAACATTGCTGGCCGGTAGGGCGCCTCGATGACGTCTGGCATGTGGCAGGTGGCCGAGATGTCGGTGATGGCGACGGGCATGGCGTTGTCGAAGACGTCGAGGATCTCGCCCACCAAGATACCGGTGTCGAGGGCGATGGCCTCGCCGGGCTCGATATAGACCTGCAGCCCGTGGCGTTCGGCGATCTGGCGAAGCAGGCCGACCAGATCGTCGATTCGGTAGTCGGCGCGCGTGACGTGGTGGCCGCCGCCCAGGTTCAACCATTTCAGACCGCCCAGCACTCCCGCCAGCTTCGGCTCCAGCGACGCCCAGATCCGCTGCATCGGCTCGAAACCCTGCTCGCACAGAGCGTGGATGTGTAGGCCGTCGACGCCCTGCAGATGTTCCGGGCGCAACTTCGACACCGGAAAGCCCAGCCGCGAGCCCCGTTGGCAGGGGTCATACTTGGCGACCTCCGCCTCGCTGTGCTCGGGGTTGAGCCGCAGGCCGATGTCGAACACCTGGCCCTGCTCGCGCGCCGCCGCGATCAGGTCTGCGAACCGGACGATCTGGTCGGGCGAGTTGAAGATCACCGAGTCCGACAGTCGCAGAATCTCGGGCAGGTCCTCGCGCTTATAGGCCGGCGAATAGGTGGTCAGGTGGCCGGAATAGAACTCCCGCGCCAGCCGCGCCTCCCACAGGCCCGAGGCGCAGACGCCGTCCAGATACTGGCCCACCAGATCGGCCAGCGACCACATCGAGAACGCCTTGAGCGCCAGCAGCACCTTGGCGCCGGACCTGTCCCCGACATCCTTGAGCGTGGCGAGATTGCGCGCCACCGCCACCTCGTCGACCACGAAACAGGGCGACGGAACGCGGCTCAGATCAAAGCGCGCGAAGGTTCCTGGACCGGCGGCTTGGGTTTGCATGGCCATGATCGATCAGAAGGCCAGAGGCGCGTCCAGGTCCTGGACCTTCCAGGGCAGGCCATGCCGGTTCAGCATGTCCATGAACGGGTCGGGATCCAGCTGCTCCATGTTGAACACCCCCGCGCCCTGCCACTGGCCGGTCAGCATCAGGGCCGCGCCGATCATCGCCGGCACGCCGGTCGTGTAGCTGACCGCCTGGTTGCCGGTCTCGGCATAGGCTGCCTCGTGATCGCAGACATTGTTGACATAGACCGTGCGGGCCTGGCCGTCCTTCTGGCCCGTGGCGATGGTGCCGATATTGGTCTTGCCCTTGGTGATCGGGCCCAGCGAGGCGGGCTCGGGCAGCAGGGCTTTCAGGAACTCGATCGGGATGATCTCGCGGCCCTGGAACATCACCGGGTCGATCCGCGTCATGCCGACGTTCTGCAGCACGTCCAGGTGCTTGAGGTAGGAGTCGCCGAAGGTCATCCAGAAGCGGATGCGGCTGATCTCCGGATAGAACTTGGCCAGCGACTCCAGCTCCTCGTGGTACATCAGATACATGTTCTTCGGACCGACCTGGTCGAAGTCGAAGACCTGCTTGTGCGACAGGGCGGGCCCCTCGACCCACTGGCCGTTTTCCCAGTGGCGCGAGGGCGCGGTCACTTCACGGATGTTGATTTCCGGATTGAAGTTGGTGGCGAACGGCAGGCCGGTGTCGCCGCCGTTGCAATCGAGAATGTCGAGCGTGTCGATCCGGTCCAGCAGGTGCTTCTTGGTGTAGGTGGTGAACACCGAGGTGACGCCAGGGTCGAAGCCGCTGCCCAGCAGGGCCATCAGGCCGGCGTCCTTGAAACGGTCCTGATAGGCCCACTGCCAGCTATATTCGAACTTGGCCTCTTCGCGCGTCTCGTAATTGGCGGTGTCGAGATAGTTCACCCCGGCCGCCAGGCAGGCGTCCATGATGTTCAGGTCCTGATAGGGCAGGGCCAGATTGACCACCAGAGCGGGCCTGACCGCCTGGATCATCGCCGTGGTCGCGGCGACGTCGTCGGCGTCCAGCGCTGCGGTGTCGATGGCCCCGCCGGTGCGCTGTTTCACGGACTCAGCGGTCGCGTCGCACTTGGACTTGGTGCGGCTCGCCAGCGTGATGTGCGAGAAAATCTCGGCGTTCATCGCCATCTTGTGGAC
>JACMOF010000115.1 GCA_014378155.1 Caulobacter sp.
AACGTGGAGGCACCGTTCAAGCGGCTGGAGCCGACCACCGCGTCGTCCACCACCCCGCGCCACGGGTCAGTGGGCTTGGCGCCTTCTCTGGCGATGCGGCCCCGGCTGCGAAAAGCGCCGAGCAGGAGGGGGCGTTTAAAGCCGCCGCCGCTCCTGAAGCCGCTGCCGTCGAACCCGCCCCGGAAGCCGCTCAACAAGCGACCGCCGAGGCCATCCAAGCCGTCGCCGAAGAGCCGGCCGCGAGCTGATTTTCCAGCCGCCACGCTCGGGTTTCGACCGGGGCGTGGCTGTTGCGCCCCTGACATGCGACCGGGCTATCAAGCCCGGTCGTAGTTTGTTTCACGCGTCCCCGCGCGCCGGTTTCGGTGCTGGTTGGAAGCGCCCCGATATTCAATGGAGGAATTCATGGCTGAAGTGACCGCTGCGCTGGTGAAAGAACTGCGCGAAAAGTCCGGCGTCGGCATGATGGACTGCAAGAAGGCCCTCGTCGAAAACGCCGGTGACGTCGATGCGTCCATCGACTGGCTGCGCGCCAAGGGCCTGTCCAAGGCCGCCAAGAAGGCCGACCGCGTCGCGGCCGAAGGCCTGGTGGGCATCGCCGTGCGCAATGACGGCGTTGGCATGACCGCCGCCGCAGTCGAGGTGAACGCCGAGACCGACTTTCTGGGCCGCAACGACCTGTTCCAGAACGCCGTACGCAAGATCGCGGCCGTCGGCCTGGATGTCGAAGGCGTGGACGCCATCACTGCGGCCAAGACCGCCGAAGGCGACGTCGTGTCGGACTTGCTGACCAACCTGATCGCCACGATCGGCGAGAACATGCTGCTGCGTCGCTCGGCGCGCTTCACCGTCGCCAAGGGCGCGGTGTCGTCCTACATCCATAACGCCACCGCGCCGGACCTGGGCCGGATCGGCGTGCTGGTGGCCATCGAAGGCGAAGGTGATCAGGCCAAAATCCTTGAGCTGGGCCGCAAGATCGCCATGCACGTGGCCGCGACCGCCCCGCTGTCGCTGTCGCCGGATGATCTGGACCAGGCCGCGATCGAGAAGGAACGCCAGATCTTCACCGAGCAGGCCCTGGAGTCGGGCAAGCCCCCGGCCGTGGTCGAGAAGATGGTCGAAGGCCGCATCCGCAAGTTCCTGGAGGAAGTCGTGCTGCTGAAGCAGGCCTTCGTCATGAACCCGGACCAGACCGTCGAGCAACTCGTCGCCGAGACCGGCAAGGAACTGGGCTCGCCGCTCACCGTGAAGGGCTTCGTTCGCCTAGCCCTGGGTGAAGGCGTCGAGAAGGCTCCGGAGGGCGATTTCGCCGCCGAAGTCGCAGCCATGGCTGGCGGTCAAGCCTAAGCCTTCTCCGCCGGCTTGGCCTCAGGGCTGGACGGCGGAGCAGATCGCCGAAGGGCGCGGCGCGTTTCAACGCGCGCCGCGCCCTTTTT
Organism: Caulobacter sp.; assembly: GCA_014378155.1. Taxonomy (GTDB): domain Bacteria; phylum Pseudomonadota; class Alphaproteobacteria; order Caulobacterales; family Caulobacteraceae; genus Caulobacter. The sequence goes on from JACMOF010000115.1 coordinate 1,437, forward strand.
GCGCGCGGCTTGCGTCCTGCACGCGATCTCGGCGGTTTTCAGCCGGAAAACCGATCCCACTTTTTCGGAACGCGCACTATGTTGCGTCTCGACGACTCAAGAAGAGCCAGCAGCATGTCCGAAGCCCCGCACAAACCGTACCGCCGCGTGCTCCTGAAGGTTTCGGGCGAAGTGCTGATGGGCGATACGCCCTACGGCATCGACACCAAGACCGTCGAGGCGGTGGCCGAGGACATCCGCCAGATCGTCCAGTCCGGCGTCGAGCTGTGCCTGGTGATCGGCGGCGGCAACATCTTCCGCGGCATGGCGGGGGCGGCCAAGGGCATGGAACGGTCCAGCGCCGACTATATGGGGATGTTGGCCACGGTAATGAACGCCTTGGCGATGCAGGACGCGCTTGAGCGGATCGGCGTCTCCACGCGCGTGCAGTCGGCCATCCCGATGGCCACGGTCTGCGAGCCCTACATCCGTCGCCGCGCCCAGCGGCACCTGGAGAAGGGCAGGGTGGTGATCTTCGCCGCCGGCACCGGCAACCCGTTCTTCACCACCGACACCGCCGCCGCCCTGCGTGCCGCCGAGATGCAGTGCGACGCCCTGTTCAAGGGCACCAGCGTCGATGGCATCTACAGCGCCGATCCCAAGAAGGACCCGGCCGCCAAGCGTTACGACACGCTCAGCTACATGGACGTGCTGGCCCAGGACCTGCGGGTGATGGACGCCTCGGCCGTGGCGCTGATGCGCGACAACAACATTCCGATCATCGTCTTCTCGATCAAGGGACGCGGCAACCTGCTGGATGTCCTCAAGGGCCAGGGGACGCGCACCGTCGTTTCCGCCGGCCAAGCCGCCTAATTTCCCAGCGAAAAGAGCCCAAGCCATGGCCACCGCCGAAAAACCCGATCTGCCCCGCTACAAGGACCGCATGGACAAGTCGGTCGTGTCGTTGAAGGAAGACTTCGCCGGTCTGCGCACCGGCCGCGCCTCGTCAAGCCTGCTCGACCAGATCATGGTCAGCGCCTACGGCTCGATGGTTCAGCTCAACACCGTGGCTTCGATCAGCGTGCCCGAGCCGCGCCAGATCAATGTCAACGTCTGGGACAAGGGTGTCGTCGGCGCCGTCGAAAAGGCCATCCGCAACTCCGATCTGGGCCTGAACCCGGTCATGGAGGGCAACAACCTCCGCATCCCGATCCCGCCGCTGACCGAAGAGCGCCGCAAGGATCTGTCTAAGATCGCCGGCAAATACGCCGAGGCCCAGAAGGTGGCCGTGCGCAATATTCGCCGCGACGCCAACGACGACCTGAAGAAGGCCGAGAAGGCCAGCGTCATCAGCGAGGACGAGCTGAAAAAGATGGAAACCGAGGTCCAAAAGATGACCGACGAGGCCATCAAGCGGATCGACGAGGCCTTGAAAAACAAAGAACAAGAGATCATGCAGGTTTAGGCATCGACCTAAGTTGTGAGGGGCGATGAGGGAAGGCTGAAGCGCATGGCGCCGACGACCGGCCTGCAGAACGTGTCGATACGCGCCGGGGGCGCCAAGTCGACGCCGTCGCTGCATGTGGCCATTATCATGGACGGCAATGGCCGGTGGGCGAAGCGGCGTAATCTGCCACGCGTCCTGGGCCACAGGGCTGGCGTCAACGCTCTAAAGCGCACCGTCGAGGGCGCCGGCGCCTTGGGCGTGGGCGTGCTGACGGTGTTCGGCTTTTCCACCGAAAATTGGAGCCGGCCGCCGCAGGAGGTGTCCGAGCTGATGGGCCTGTTGAAGGCCTATCTGGAATCCGACCTTGACCGGCTGGCGCGCGAAGGCGTGCGGGTGCGCATCATTGGCCGTCGCACGGGACTGGCGGCCGACGTGCTGGACGTGATCGACCGCGCCGAGCGCCGCACGGCCCAGAACAACAGTTTTCTGCTGCAGGTCGCCTTCAACTACGGCGGCCGCGCCGACATCACCGACGCCGCGCGCGCCTTCGCCCTGGCCGTCGAGCGCGGCGAGGCCCGGGCCGCCGACCTGGACGAGGCCATGTTCGAGCAACGGCTTTCCACCGCTAACGCCCCCGCGCCGGACCTGATCGTGCGGACCAGCGGCGAACAACGAATCTCGAATTTCCTGCTGTGGGAATGCGCTTACGCCGAACTGGTGTATCAGGATGTTCTTTGGCCGGACTATGGGCCCGAACACCTCGCCGCCGCGTTGACGGAATATCGCGGTCGCGATCGGCGCTATGGAGGTATTGCCGTCGATGACGTCGCCGTCGCCGGCTAAGCGTTTCAACTGGGGTAACCTGCGAATCCGTGTCGCTTCGGCCACGGTGCTGGTGCCGACGGTCGTGGCCGCCGTCTGGTTTGGGGACGTCTGGTTCCTGGCCCTGATCCTGGTCGGCGTCGCCCTGCTGGCGCGTGAGTGGGCCGAGATGAGCGCCAAGCGCGCCGCGCTCGGTGTCGCCCTGGCGATTGGCGCGGCGTCGGCGATCTCGGTAATCGTCGCCTTCCAAGGCCACTACTACATCACCTGGCCCGTCGTGATCATTGGGGCCATCGCCGCGGCCCTGATGGCCCGGGGCGCGCTCGAGCGTCGGGCCGATGCGGCCTATGGCGTTATCTACATCGCCCCTTCGGTCATCGCCCTGATCTGGTTGCGACAAAACCCTGTCGACCAAGCCGTCGGGCTTAGCTGGACCCTGCTGCTGTTCACGGCGACCTGGTTCGCCGACATCTTCGCCTTCGTGACCGGCAGCATCTTCAAGGGCCCCAAGCTGTGGCCGCGCTATTCGCCGAACAAGACCTGGTCGGGGTTCTTCGGTGGACTTGTCGCGGCGGCGCTCGGCGCGATCGGCATCGTCGCCCTGACGCGCGCGCTGCCGGCCCTGCCGGACCTCGACCTGTCGGGGCCCGTTGCGGCGGCGGCGGGGTTCTTGGGCGGCCTGGCCACCTTGCCCGGCCACCCATGGGGATCGATGCTCAAGCGCCGGTTCGGCGTGAAGGACTCCGGCGACCTGATCCCCGGCCATGGCGGCATGCTCGACCGGGTGGATGGCTTGATGTTCGCGGCGATCGTGGTCGCCGGCGCGCGACTGCTCGACCAGTGGGGATGGTTGCCTTGACCCTTGTGAACGCGATCGCGGCCCGCAAGGTCGTGGTGCTGGGTTCGACGGGCTCCATCGGCGTTTCGACCCTGGACCTGTTCGATCAGGCGGGTGTCGAGGTCGAGATCCTGGCCCTGACGGCAGGACGCAATGTCGCCAAGCTGGCCGAGCAGGCGCTGCGCTGGAAGCCCAGGATTGCGGTCATCGACGACGAGCGCCTGCTGCTGGAATTGCGTGAGCGCCTGGCCGGCTCGGGCGTCGAGGCCGCAGCCGGCGCCGCCGCCGTTTCGGAAGCCGCCGCCATGGGCGCGGATTGGGTGATGTCGGCCATTGTCGGCGCGGCGGGCCTGGCGCCGACCCTGGCCGCAGCCCGCACTGGGGCGGTCATCGCTTTGGCCAACAAGGAAAGCCTGGTCTGCGCCGGTCCGTCCCTGTTGCGCATCGCCCACGCGGCCGGCGGATCGGTGATCCCAGTCGATTCGGAGCATTCGGCGATCTTCCAGGTGCTGCAGCGCGATTGCCTGGACCGGGTGGCGCGTCTGATCCTGACCGCCTCCGGCGGCCCGTTCCGCACCTGGGATAAGGCGGCCATGGCCAAGGCCACGCCCGAACAGGCGATCGCCCACCCCAACTGGTCGATGGGCGCGAAGATTTCGGTCGATTCCGCGACGATGATGAACAAGGGCCTCGAGATGATCGAGGCGTCCTACCTGTTCGACACGCCGCAGGAGCGCATCGACGTGGTGATCCACCCGCAGTCGGTGATCCACAGTCTGGTCGAATATACCGACGGATCGACCCTGGCCCAGATGGGGCCGCCGGACATGCGCAGCCCGATCTCCTGCGCCTTTTCCTGGCCCCAGCGCCTGTCCTGGCCCGCAAAGCCTCTGGACCTGGCCGCCTACGGCCAACTGACCTTCGAAGAACCTGACCTGGAGCGCTTCCCGTCGATCGCCATCGCCCGCGAGGCCCTGCGCCTGGGCGGCGGCGCGCCGGCGGCGATGAACGCGGCCAATGAGGTCGCTGTCGCGGCCTTCCTTGACCGCCAGATCGGCTTTCTGGATATTGCCAGCGCGGTGGCGGGGACACTGGAACGCATGAACGGCCGGGGCGACCTGGCCGTGAGCGACGACGACGCCCTCGACAGCGCAATGATGACTGACGCGTCGGCCCGCCGCATTGCGGCCGAGGTTGTCGGCCAAGTTCGCCGTTCAAACTGAAGACGAGAAGAAAATCCCGATCATGCTCGGCTTCATCCAGTCCGCTGCGTCCTACTTGATCGCCTTTCCACTGGTGATCCTGTTGGTCGTGACCGTGCACGAGCTTGGCCACTTCTGGGCGGCCAAGGCCTGCGGCGTGGCGATCGACCGATTCGCGATCGGCTTCGGTAAGCCCGTCGCCGCCTGGCGCGACAAGGCTGGCGTGCAATGGCAACTGGGCTGGTTGCCGCTTGGTGGCTATGTCCGCTTTTCTGGCGACGAGAACGTAGCCAGTGTGCCCGACCAGAACGACTTGAAGGCCATGCGCGCCGAGATCGAGCAGCGCGAGGGCAAGGAAGCCGTCGCGCGCTATTTCCATTTCAAGCCGCTCTGGCAGCGCGCGATCGTGGTCGCGGCAGGACCGGTCGCCAATTTCATCCTCGCCATCGTGCTGTTCGCCTTTCTGGCGGGCGTGTTTGGCGAAGTGGTGCGTAGACCGATCGTCACGGGTGTGAACGCCGGTAGCCCGGCGGCCCAGGCGGGTTTTGTCCAGGGCGACGTCATCCTCTCGGCCAACGGCCGCAAGATGAAGAGTTTCGAGGACCTGGACCGCTACGCCATGCTGCGTAGCGATGTGCCGATTCAGTTCGAAGTGCGACGTGGAACGCAAGAAATTGACCTGACGGCCACGCCGGCTCTGCTGGACATTTCCGACGGCCTCGGCGGTAGCCAAAAGGGCGGCGTTCTCGGCTTTGGCGTTCCTGCTGTCGTCGATGAAGTGAAACCTCATGGCGCGGGCCACCTCGCCGGTTTCAAGCGCGGTGACGTGGTGCAGCGCGCCGACGGCGTGCCGATCAACAGCTTCGAGGACCTGACGGCCTATGTGAAGAAGCGTGGCGCTCAGCCAATCAGGTTCGACGTCTATCGAGGGGGTCAAACGATCCAGTTGATCGCCACGCCGGCGATGGATGAAGCGCCCACAGCCAGCGGCAAGCCGGAACGCCGCCTCATGCTGGGACTGAGCCGGCTGCTGCCGAGGCAATATATCGAACGGATCCGCTACACGCCGGTCCAGGCTCTCGGCGTAGGCGTGACCCGCACCTGGGATGTGCTCGACACCACGGTCTTTTATCTGGGGCGGATGATCAGCGGTCAGGTGTCCGCCGATCAGATCGGCGGCCCGCTGGGAATCGCCAAGACCTCCGGCCAGGTCGCCCAGGCGGGCGCGGCCAACGGCACCGACCTGCCGACGATGCTGCTGGGCGCCTCGGTCGCCCTGCTCAGCCTCTCGGCCCTGATCTCAGTCAGCGTCGGCTTCATGAATCTTCTGCCGATCCCCGTTCTGGACGGCGGCCATCTGCTGTTCTACGCCTACGAAGCGGTCGCCAGCCGGCCGCTAGGGGCGAGGCTGCAAGCGGCCGGATATCGGGTTGGTCTTGCACTGTTGCTGGGTTTCATGTTGTTCGCGACCTGGAATGATCTGCAGCGTTTGAGCGTGTTTAAATTCTTCGGCGGTTTGTTCTCTTGAGCAGCCGCCTTCCGTCCATGATTGGTCCCATGAGCAAAATTCGCGCCCATAGCGCCGCGTTCGCCACCGGCGTTGCGCTTCTTCTCGGTTCCACGGCGCTGACCGCGCCGCAGGCCGCCTTCGCCCAAGCCCAGACGACGGGCGTGGTGCAGCGCATCGTGGTGCAGGGCAACGAGCGAATCGAGCAGGGGACTGTGCTTTCCTACCTGCCGATCCAGCCGGGCGAGACCGTGGATCCGCAACGCCTCGACCTGGCGCTGAAGACCCTGGCCCGCACCGACCTGTTCGCCGACGTGAAGATCGAGCTGCAGGGCGGCGACCTGATCGTCAAGGTCGTCGAGAACCCGATCATCAACCAGGTGGTCTTTGAGGGCAATTCGGCGCTCAAGGAAGACAAGCTCAAGGACGAGGTCCAGATCCGCCCGCGCGGCATCTTCACCCGCTCCAAGGTTCAGGCCGACGTCCAGCGGATCATCGAGCTCTATCGTCGTTCGGGCCGCATCTCGGCGACCGTGACGCCCAAGGTAGTGGAACTGCCGCAAAAGCGCGTCGACCTGGTGTTCGAGATCAACGAAGGCCCCAAGAGCGGCGTCCTGGGGGTCAACTTCCTGGGCAATAGCGAATTCTCGGACAATGATCTGCGCGACGTGATCGTGACCAAGGAGTCGCACTGGTACAAGTTCCTGACCAGCAACGACAACTATGACCCCGACCGCATCGAGTACGACCGCGAGCAGCTGCGCAAGCACTACCGCAACCGCGGCTTTTTCGACTTCCGCGTCGTGGCTTCGGTCGCCGAACTGGCCACCGACAAGAACGGTTTCGCGGTCACCTACACGATCGACGAAGGGCCCAAGTACAAGTTCGGCAAGGTCACCGTCGAAACCGAGCTGAAGAAGCTTGACGGCAACCTGCTGGCTCAGATCCTGCCGATCCGCACCGGCCAGCTGTATGAAGACGAGCGCATCGAGCAGGCCACCGACGCTTTGACCTTCGCCGCCGGCGCGGCCGGGTTCGCCTTCGTGGACGTGCGTCCCCGCTATGTGCCAAACCGCGAGACCAACACCGTCGACGTGGTGTTCTCGGTCCGCGAAGGCCCGCGCGTCTATGTCGATCGCATCGACATCGTCGGCAACACCCAGACGCTGGACTATGTGGTCCGCCGCGAGATGGAAGTGGCCGAAGGCGACGCCTACAACCGCGTGTTGGTCGACCGCTCCAAGAACAACATGCGCGGCCTGGGCTTCTTCAAGGACGTCAATATCGAGGAGCTGCCCGGCTCCGCGCCTGACCGCACCGCCCTGCGGGTCAAGGTCGAGGAGCAGCCGACGGGCGAACTGTCGTTCAGCGCCGGCTACAGCTCGGTCGACAAGCTGGTGCTCGACGTCGGCGTGACCCAGCGCAACTTCCGCGGCCGGGGCCAGAACCTGCGGGCCCGGATCTCGGTGGGCTCACTGCGCCAGCAAATCGATTTTGGCTTCACCGAGCCGCGCTTCCTGGGCCGCGACCTGCGCGCCGGCCTGGACCTCTATTCGTACCGCTACGACCTCAGCAACTATGCGTCGTACGACACCCAATCGACGGGCGGCACGCTGCGGTTCGGCTTTCCACTGACCCAGAACGCCTCGATGAGCCTGCGTTACCAACTTCGTCAGGACAAGGTCAGCGTCGCCGACGGCTTGTGCTCCGGCGGTTCCGTTTCGCAAATCCTTTGTCTGCAGCGCGGCGCTTACGTCACCTCGTTGATCGGCTACGGTCTGCGGATCGACAAGCGCAACGACCCGATCCAGCCCACTCGCGGATGGTTCGCCGACCTGAACCAGGATCTGGCTGGGTTCGGCGGTGACGTGAAGTATCTGAAGACCAACGCCGACGCCGGCTGGTATTGGGGCTTCAACAAGGACTTCATCTTCAGCGCAACTGGTTCGGCTGGCTATATCGAAGGCTTGGGCGGCGACAACGTCCGCATCAACGACCGCTACTACAAGGGCGGTTCCACCTTCCGCGGCTTCGAGATCGCCGGTATCGGCCCGCGCGACACCACGAACGGGTCTCAGAACAGCAACTCGTTGGGCGCCAAGCTCTACGCGATCGGCACGTTTGAGTTGACCGTCCCAACCCTGTTGCCCGAGCAATACGGCATCAAGGCCGCGGTGTTCACCGACTTCGGTACGGCGGGCCAGCTTGACGACGTGGATCGCCAGATCTCGCCCGGTAAGTTCAACCCGCTCATCAAGGACGGCCTGGGCCTTCGGGCCTCGGCGGGTCTGAGCATCGACTGGAAATCGCCCATGGGACCCATCCGGTTCGATTTCAGCCATATTCTCGCTAAAGAAGACTACGACAGAATCGAAACCTTCCGGTTCTCCACCTCCACAAGGTTCTAAAGACCATGACCTCCAAGTTCTTCGCCGCGACCGCTTCGGGCCTCGCCGCGCTCACCATGGCGTCGGGCGCTTTCGCCCAAACCGCTCCTCCGACGGCAGCTCCAACCGTCACCCACGGCGCGCCGATCGCCGGCGTCTGCGTGTTCTCCAGCCAGGGCGCCGTCGGCGCTTCGCTGGTCGGCAAGTCGGTCGACGCCCGCCTGAAGGTCATTATCTCGCAGGTCAACGCCGAGCTGACCGCCGAGCGTACCAGCCTGGACACCGACGCCAAGGCCCTGGACGGCAAGAAGGGCACGCTTGAGCAAAGCGCGCTTGAGCAACAGGCCGCCGCCCTGCAGGTGCGCGCCAACGCCTGGCAACGCAAGGGCCAGCAGCGCCAACGCGAGGTCGAAGCGACCGAGCAGAAGCAGATCGCCCGCGTCTATCAGGAACTGGAGCCGGCCATTCGCCAAGCCTATCAGGCCAAGACCTGCTCGATCTTGATCGAGCGGGAGTCGGTGCTTGTGGTCAATCCGGCCATGGACATCACGGGCGCAGTGGTCACCGCGACCGACGCCCGCATCAAGACCCTGACCTTCGATCGCGAACGTCTGGACCAAGCGGCTCCTGGGGCTCAAGCTCTGCAGCCCACCAAGAAGTAAGCGAGTCGGTCCGGGCCCAGGCCCGGACCGCTCCCGAGAGGACCCATGCCGGACCCGCGCTTTTTCGAAGACCTGGGCCCGGCGACCCTCACGGAACTGGCCAGGCTGAGCGGTGCTCAGCTGGCCGACCCCGCCCTCGGCGATCAACGGATCACCCACGTGGCGCCTCTCGAGAGCGCCGACGCGGGGGCCGTGACCTTCCTTTCCGATCCCAAACGACTGCCCGACCTAGGCGGGCTTTCGTCGTGCGCCTGTTTTCTCAAGCTGGAACACGCCGCGCTGGCGCCTGCTGGTTGGGCCTTGCTGATTACCTCGCATCCGCAGGCAGCTTGGGCCGTTGCGGCTGGCCGTCTGCACGCGCCGCGGCGCCATCTCGAAAACGCCACGGCCATCCATCCCGACAGCGCGCTGGAGGACGGCGTCGTGTTGGCTCCGGGCGTGATGATCGGGCAGGGAGCCCGGATCGGTCGAGGGACCTACCTAGGTCCCGGGGTGGTGATCGGCCCTGGCGTCAGCATTGGCCGGAACTGCCGGATCGGCGCCAATGCGGTCATCGGCTTCGCCATGATCGGCGACCGGGTGGCCGTCCACGCCGGCGCCGTGATCGGCGAGGCGGGGTTCGGCGCGGCGAGTGGCCCGATCGGCGTCGTCGATCTGCCGCAGCTTGGGCGGGTGATCCTGCAGGACGGCGTGACCATCGGCGCTAACAGCTGCGTGGATCGAGGCGCCTTTGGCGATACGACGATCGGCGAGAACAGCAAGATCGACAATCTCGTCCATGTCGCCCACAACGTCCGGCTCGGTCGTAACTGCGTCGCCGCCGCCTATACGGGTATTTCCGGCAGCACGGTGGTGGGCGACGGCGTCGCCTTTGGCGGCAAGGCCGGCGTGGCCGACCATCTGACGATCGGTTCGGGCGCCCAGATCGGCGCCTCGGCGTCGGTGTTCAAGGACGTCCCGGCCGGGGAAACATGGACTGGGTTTCCGGCGCGACCGCTCAAGCGGTGGCTCCGAGAAACCGCATGGCTGTCGCGCAAGGCGGGCAGCCGGGAACCAAGGGGCTAGAATGAGCCAATCCAACGTCGAAGCGCCGCCTGCCGAAGAGGTTCTGGCCAATATCGACATCGCCGAGATCCTGAACAGGATTCCGCACCGCTATCCGTTTTTGCTGGTCGACCGGGCCGAGACCTACCGCGCGCACAAGTCGATCGTCGGCATCAAGTGCGTGACGATCAACGAGCCGTTCTTCCAAGGGCACTTCCCTGGTAATCCGGTGATGCCGGGCGTGTTGATCATCGAGGCCCTGGCCCAGACCGGGGCGGTGCTGATGAGCAAGTCGCTCGAGGTCGACACCGACGGCAAGACCATCTTCTTTATGTCGGTCGACAATGCGCGCTTCCGTCATCCCGTCCGCCCTGGCGACGTGATCCGCATGGAGGTCGAGGTCGTGCGCTCCCGCTCGACGATTTTCAAGTTCAAGGGCGTCGCCAAGGTCGGCGACAAGGTGGCCGCCGAGGCCGAGTTCGCGGCCATGGTGGTGGAGACGCCCAAGGCATGACCCAGATCCATCCGACTGCAATCGTCGATCACGGCGCCCAGTTGGGGCAGGGCGTCGAGATCGGTCCCTTCTGCACCGTCGGGCCCAAGGTCCAACTGGGCGACGGCGTGCGCCTGGTTTCGCATGTGGTGATCGATGGCGCGACAAAGGTCGGCGCCGGCACAGAGATCTACCCCTTCGCCGTTCTGGGCGGCGCACCTCAGCATTTGGCGCACAAGGGCGAGAACACCCGCCTGGTGATCGGCGAGCGCAACATCATCCGCGAGCACGCCACCATGCACGCCGGCACGGTCGGCGGGGGCGGGGTGACGACGGTCGGCTCCGACAGCCTTTACATGGTCGGCGCCCACGTCGCCCATGACTGCATGGTCGGCGACCGAGTGACCTTCGCCAACGGCGCCACCTTGGGCGGTCACGTAGTGATCGGCGACTTCGTGTTCATGGGCGGACTGTGCGCCGTGCATCAATTCACCCGCATCGGCCGATATTCGTTCGTCGGCGGCGGCGGGGTGGTGACCAAGGACGTCATTCCCTACGGCTCGGTGTGGGGCAACCACGCCCATCTCGAGGGCCTGAACCTGGTGGGCCTGAAGCGGCGCGGCTTCACGCGCGAGGCGATCAACGCCTTGCGCGCGGCCTATCGCCTGCTGTTCGCCGACGAAGGCACCTTCCAGGAGCGCCTGGACGACGTGGCCGAGACCCATGCCGGCACGCCCGAGGTGATGGAGATCGTCTCGTTCATCCGGGCCGACGCCAACCGTCCGCTGTGCCTTCCAGAGCGCGAGGTCTAGGTCCGCCATGCGCAAACTGGGTCTAATCGCCGGCGGAGGGTCGCTACCGCTGGAACTGGCCGCCCATTGCCAGGCCGCCAACCGTCCGTTCGCGGTGATGCGCCTGCGGTCGTTCGCCGACGCTCGCCTGGCCCGCTATCCGGGCATCGAGGTCGGGCTGGGCGAGTTTGGCAAGGTGTTCAAGGCGCTGCGGGCCGAGGGCTGCGAGGCCGTCTGTTTCGCCGGCGTCGTCGATCGCCCTGACTTCGCGGCCATCAAGCCTGACCTGCGAGGCCTGGCCGTGATTCCGGGTTTGATCAACGCCGCGCGCAAGGGCGACGACGCCCTGCTGCGCCGGCTGCTGGCCGAGTTCGAGAAGGAAGGCTTTGCCGTCGAGGGCGCCCATGAGGTGCGCGGCGAGATGACCCTGCCGCTCGGGGCGCTGGGCCGCCATGCGCCCACCGACCTGCATCGGGCCGACATGGATCGCGCCCTGACCGTCGCCCGCGCGATCGGCGCGCTCGATGTCGGGCAGGGGGCCGTGGTCTGCGATGGTCTGGTCTTGGCCGTCGAGGCCCAGGAGGGCACGGACGCCATGCTGCGACGGGTGGCGGATCTACCGGAGGCCATCCGAGGCAGGGCCGAGCGTCCGCGCGGCGTCCTGGCCAAGACGCCCAAGCCGATCCAGGAAACCAAGGTCGATTTGCCCGCCATCGGCGTCGCCACCCTGCAGCGGGCCGCCCGCGCGGGCCTGGCCGGGGTGGTGGGTGAGGCAGGGCGGCTGCTGATCATCGACCGCGAGCAGGTCATCGCCTGCGCCAACGACCTGGGCCTCTTCGTGTACGGAGTCGAGCCCAAGGTCGACGCATGAAGGCCGAAAGCCGACCCTTCACGGTGATGCTGGTGGCGGCCGAGGCCTCCGGCGACGCCCTGGGCGCCGGTCTGGCGAGAGCAGTGCGGTCGCGGCTAGGCGCTGACAAGGTCCGCTTCGTCGGGGTCGGCGGGGCCAAGATGGCGCAGGAGGGGGTCGAGAGCCCTTTCGACATCGCCCAGCTGTCGATCCTGGGAATCGTGGAGAGCCTGAAGGCCTATCCCCGCGCCATGGCCCGCCTGAAGGACACCCTGGCCCTGGCGGCCCGGGAAGCACCCGATGTGGCGGTGCTGATCGACAGCTGGGGCTTCAACATTCGGCTCGCCCAGGCGCTACGCAAGCGGGACCCAGCGCTGCCGCTGGTCAAGTATGTCGCCCCCCAGGTCTGGGCCTATCGCGCCGGTCGCGCCAAGGGCCTGGCCAAGGCCGTGGACCTGCTGCTGTCCATCCAGCCGATGGACAAGCCGTTCTTCGACGCCGTCGGCCTGGAGAACATCTTCGTCGGCAATTCGGCCCTGGTCCACGATTTCAGCCACGCCGACCCCGCCCGGCTGCGCGCAGCCATCGGCGCGGCTGAGGGTGACCAGGTCCTGCTGGTCCTGCCCGGCAGCCGGCCGTCCGAGATCGAACGGGTCATGCCGCCCTTCGAAGACGCCGTGCGACGCCTTAAGGTCCAGCGCCCCGACCTGCACGTCGTGGTCCCCGCCGCCTCCACCGTGGCCCATACCGTCAAGGCTCGCGTGGCCGCTTGGCCCTTTCGCGCCCATGTGATCGAGGACGACCGTCTGAAGGACGACGCCATGGTCGCCGCCACGGTCGCCCTGGCCTGCAGCGGTACGGTGACCACCGAATTGGCCCTGGCCGGAACGCCGATGGTGGTGGGCTATGTCACCAGCGATCTGACCTTTGCCTTGTTGAAGATGCTGTTCAAGCCGCGCTGGGTAACGCTGTTCAACATCGCCGCTGACGACACCGTCGCGCCCGAACTGCTGCAGACCGCCTGCACCGGCGAGGCCCTGGCGGCCGAGGTCGGCAAGCGTCTGGACGACCCGGCCTTGCGCGCCCGCCAGATCGCCGCCCAGCACGCCGCGCTGGACCGTATGGGGCGCGGCATGCCGGATCCTTCCGAAGCGGCCGCCACGGCCTTGCTGGCGTTCTTGAAAGGGCGCGCTTCGGCCGCCTAGGCCGGTTCGGCTTCAGTCCTGCCGGTCACGGCCCGGTCGAGGGCGTCGAACAGGGTGGCGATGTCGATCGGCTTGCCGACATGGTCGTCGAAGCCGGCGGCCAGCAAGGGCGCGATCTGGTGGCTCATGGCGTTGGCCGTCAGGGCGATGATCGGCGTGCGCGGGCGGCCTTCAGCGGCTTCGCGGCGTCGGATCTCCTGGACGGCGGCGACGCCGTCCATCACCGGCATGCGCACGTCCATCAGGATGATGTCCCAGTCGCCGTCGCGCCAGGCGCCGACGGCCTGGGCGCCGTTGACGACCAGGTCTGGCTCAATCCCGGCTTGGCGCAGGATGGCCTGCAGCACCAGTTGGTTGACGTGGTTGTCCTCGGCCGCCAGCACCCGCAGCGGCGAACGCTGGATGGCTTCCGGCGCCGGTGTGTCGGCCACGACCTGGACCGTTGAGCCGGGGGCCAGATTCTCCGCCGGCAGGGCGATGGTGAAAGTTGAGCCGTGGTCAAGGGCGCTGGCGACACCGATCGACCCGCCCAGCAGGCCGCATAGCTCGCGGCAGATCGCCAGGCCCAGGCCGGTGCCGCCTTGGCGACGGGTGCTGGACGCGTCGAGCTGGCTGAACTTGCCAAACAGCCGGTCGAGATCGTCGGGGCCCACGCCGACGCCGGTGTCGCTGACCGCGATCTCCAAGGTTTCGCCACTCAGTCGGGCCGAAAGATCGATCGTGCCCGCGGCGGTGAACTTCACGGCGTTGGACATCAGGTTGCCGATCACCTGGCGAAGGCGCAGGGCGTCGCCGTGATAGAGGCCCCGCGCTTCTGGCGCGATGGTCAGGGTACAGCGCAGGCCCTTGTCGATGGCCAGCACCGAGAAGGCGTGGTGACAGCCGATCATCAGCTCAGGCAGGTCGAAGGCCGCCGTCTCGATCTCCAGCCGGCCCGCCTCGATTTTCGCCAGGTCCAGCACGTCGTTGAGGATCGCGGTCAGGCCCTCGCCGGACTTGCGGACGATCGCCAGTCTCTCGCGCTGAGCCGGCGTTAGGACGTCGGCCTGCATGACCTGCAGCATGCCCAGGACGCCGTTAAGGGGCGTGCGGATCTCGTGGCTCATGGTGGCCAGGAACGTCGTCTTGGCGGCGTTGGCGGCGGCGGCTTCGGCCGCTTTCTCGCGCGGGCTGGCCAAGGCGGCGACCAGGCGCTGCTCGGCGCGGGCGCGGTGCAGCGCCGCCACAAGCACATAGGCCAAGAAGGCGGCGGCGGCGACGAAGGCGATCATGGCCTGCAGCGGCGACTCCCCGGCGGCGGGTCGCAGGACGGCGGCGAAGGCCGTCAGCAGCACGGCCAGCAGCGAAGCGGCGCCGATCCGGCGCGAGATGGCGAACTCGGCGGTGCTGCTCAGCGCCACGGCGCCCAACATCGCCGCGCCGGCCACTGCCGCTGCGCGGCTGCCGTCGACGACCATCGCCAGGGGAAGCAGGCCATACACACCGGAATAGACGAAGGTGACGACCGACAGCAGCCACTCCTGGCTGTGGCGCGGCGCGGGCGTGTGATCGATCCAGTGTCCTAGACCGTGGTTGAGGCCGATCAGGGCGCTGACCGCCACCAGCCAGGCCAGGATGAAGGGCGGCTCCAGCCACACCGTCGATCCCGCCGCCGCCAGCAGCGACATCGGCACGATCGACAGCAGATCACGCCGCCGATGCGCCGTGACGTCGGTCCAGGCCGTGGAGGGGATGGAGAGCGTCAAACCTGGAACTCCGAGCAGGAGCGCAATCTCGGCTGCCTGCGTTAAGCAAGCCTTTAAGACCCGCTTCATGGCTCTCTATTAGGTTGGAATGACCGGTGTTTGCCGCTGCCGGGTCTGGAGTGTTGCGTGCCGATCTCCGCGATCGCCCCCCTGACGCCGCTCACGCCGCCCACCTTGGTCAACCGGGGTGAGCCGAGCGGCGACGCGCTGGCGCGCGCGGCGATCCTCCAGACCACCGAAACCCTCGGCGCGATGATCGGCCAGGGCCACTCGGAAGTGGCCGACCCCGGCGCTACGGACACCGTGGGTGACGGCGAACTCGAGCGCGCCAAGGCCGCCGAGGCGCGCGCCGCCGCCAGTCTGGTCACCGCGCCCGATACGCCGGCCCGCGCCGTCAGCTTGGCCGCCGGTCGCGCCGCCGCGCGCCAGGGCGGCCTGGCGCCGCTGATGGCCGACATGACCCAGGCCGCCGCCGATCCGAACGTGCCCGTGCCGGTCAAGGCGGCGATCGCCCAGGTATTGGCCTTGGGCGCCCAGATGGACGGCCAGATCAGCGGGCCGGAAATTCGCCAGGCCCTGCAGCGCTCGGGCCTGTTTCTCGAAGCCCGCCTGGCCGCCGCCGCGCCGCAAGACGCCCTCCAGCGCCCGCCCACGGGCACCCTGACCGCGCCGCCCCGTCCCATCCCCACCCCGACGCCCAACAGCGACATGAAGGCGGCCCTGCTGGTGTTTCGCGAGGTGGTGAAGACCTGGTTGGACACCCTGCCGCCGGCCTCGGCCCAGGCCGCGACGTCCGCCTCAAACCCTGCGGCGACCGCCGCGACCGCCGCCGCGCAACTGGCCGACAGGGGAACGCCTCAAGCGCTCGCCGCGAAGATCTCGATGCAGGGCGCCGCGCCGGATAAGGTCGCGCTTGATCCGGAAGTGTTTGCCAGCCCGTCGGCGGCGCCCGACCTCCGCCCGTCCTGGCAGCGCGCGATGACGCCGCCGCCCATGGCTCGTCTCGACCCGCCGCTGCCGGCTTTCGGCGCCATCGTCGAAGGCGACTTCGCTCTACCCCTGGGGCCGCCGCTGGCGACGCCGCGCCCGATGCAGGCCGCGCTGGCCGGCGCCTACGGCGCCGCCGTCCAGCACACGCCATCTGGCGTTCCACCGCCCTATCCGGGGGCGCCGACTCATGCCCAGGCCGCCGCCCAGTCGAACCTGCCGTTGGGGGCCGAACCCCGCCTCATCGGCCAGCGCCTGCTTTCCGAGAGCGGCGCGGCCTTGGCACGGACGGAACTGTTGCAGATCGCCTCGCTACCCGACCCGGCTCCCGCCATCGGCCGACCCGTCGAGGATCCGGGCGCGCGATGGGTGTTCGACATGCCGTTTCAGACGCCTCAAGGCCCGGCCGTCGCCCAGTTCGAGATCAGCCGCGACGGCGGCGGCTCGGGCGGGGAGGGCGGCGGACGAGGCTTAGGCCGCACCTGGCGCGCCCGCTTTTCACTGGATGTCGAGCCCATGGGCCCGGTTCACGCCCAGGTCGCTCTGACCGGTGACACGGCGCGCGTCTCGCTCTGGGCTGAACGCCCCGCCAGCATGGCCCGTCTGCGCGGCGGCGAAGCCCGCCTGGACGCCGCCCTGCGCGAAGCCGCGCTGGAGCCCGAGGTCGCCTTCCACGTTGGCCAGCCGCTCACCGTCGCCGCCGCGCCCGGCCAGTTCCTGGACCAGGCCACATGAGCGGCGCTATCGGACGTACGGGGACGCGCATCGCCGTCGCCCTGCAATATGACGAGCCGCACGCCCCGCGCGTCGTCGCCACCGGCCGCGGCTGGGTGGGCGACAAGATCATCGAGACGGCCCGCGAGCACGGCGTGCCGATCGAGGAGAATCCGGCCCTGGCCCAGGCCCTGTCGACCATCGAGCTCGACGAGGAAATTCCCGAGGCGCTCTATCGGGCGGTGGCCGAAATCCTCGGCTTCATCCTGCGCGCCGCCGAGACGCGCTAGTTCCGGCGCGATCCGGCCAGACGGGTTCCGCCCGCGAACATCAGGTCCGACCAACGCCATTGTCTGTGCCCAAGGCGATCCTCGCCGCTCGACAGCACCGTGGGGTCCAAGAAAAAGGCCCCGCTTTCGCGAGGCCTTTCCAGTCTGGGATGCGCGACGCGCTTAGCCGCGCTTTTCGACGGCCAGGTAGTCGCGCTGCGTCGCGCCGGTATAGAGCTGGCGCGGGCGGCCGATCTTGCGCGAGGGATCCTCGAACATTTCCTTCCACTGGCTGATCCAGCCAACGGTGCGGGCGAGGGCGAAAAGCACCGTGAACATCTCCTTGGGGAAGCCCATGGCGCGCAGGGTGATGCCCGAATAGAAGTCGATGTTCGGATAGAGCTTGCGGTCGATGAAGTATTGGTCGCTCAGCGCAACCTTTTCCAGCTCCATTGCCACTTGGAGCAACGGGTCGTTGATGCCAAGTTGCTCGAGCACCTCGTAGCAGGTCTTCTGCATGACCTTGGCGCGCGGATCGAAGTTCTTGTACACGCGGTGGCCAAAGCCCATCAGCTTATACTTGCGGTCTTTCACGCCCTGCACATAGGCGGGGATGTTCTCGACCGTGCCGATCTCTTCCAGCATCTCCAGGGCTTCCTGGTTGGCGCCGCCGTGCGAGGGGCCCCAGAGGCAGGCGATGCCGGCGGCGATACAGGCGAACGGGTGAGCCCCCCACGAGCCGGCCAGGCGGACGGTCGAGGTCGAGGCGTTCTGCTCGTGGTCGGCGTGCAGGATGAAGATGCGGTCCATGGCGCGGGTCAGGACGGGGTTGGGAACCCAATCCTCGGCTGGCACCGAGAAGCACATGCGCAGGAAGTTTTCCGAATAGCTCAGCTCGTTGCGCGGCGTCACGAATGGACGGCCTTGCGAGTACTGGAAGGCGCGGGCGGCGATGGTCGGCATCTTGGCGATCAGGCGATGGGCGCTGATCTCGCGTTGCTTGGGATCATCGACGTTCAGGCTGTCGGAATAGAAGGCCGACAAGGCCCCGACCGCGCCGGTCATCACGGCCATCGGGTGGGCGTCGCGGCGGAAGCCCTGAAAGAAGGTGTCGAACTGGGCGTGCAGCATCGTGTGATAGGTGATGTTGCGTTCGAACAGGGTGAATTCGTCGGCCGTAGGCAGCTCACCATTCAGCAGCAGGTGGCAGACCTCGAGGAACGAGGACTCCTCGGCCAGCTGGCCGATCGGATAGCCGCGGTGCAGCAAAATGCCGGCGTCGCCGTCGATATAGGTGATCTTGCTTTCGCAAGAGGCGGTCGAGGTGAAGCCCGGATCGAAGGTGAAATGGTCGCTGTCGCCATAGAACTTCCGCACGTCAACGACGTCGGGGCCCGTGCTGCCCTTGAGAATTGGCAGGTCGTAGCTCTTGTCGCCAATCGTCAGCGTGGCTTTGTCGGTCATGCGGGAGACCCCTTGAAGAGTGGAACGGGCAGTCCAGTTTTCGATTTCGCGAGTGCGATATAGCGCCTCATGCGCGCGACGCCAGGGCGTCGTCAAGTCGCCCCAGAGACTCGTCGCGACCGAGCGCGGCCATGATCTTGTGCAGGTCGGGCGCTTGCGACCCGCCAGTAAGGATTCCGCGCAGTGACGGACCAAACTTGCCAAAGCCGACGGCCTCGGATTCCGCGAAGGATTTCAACAGCGTTTCCAGCTCCGCTACCGCCCAGACCTGGGCCGCGTCCAGCTGAGCGCGCAGCCGGGTCAGCCGTTCCACGGTCTCGTCGGTCAGCTGCTTAAGGGTCTTTTCCTCGAGCGCCAGCGGACGCACCTTCAGGGCGAAGGCGCAGTGCTCGGCCAACTCCAGGATGGTCTTGGCGCCGGACTTGACGTGCGGGACCACGGCGTGGAGCCGCGCGGCGGCGTCGGCCGGCAGGGCCGCGCCCTGGGTCTGCAGCGCCTTCAGGGTCAGATCGGCCAGGCGGCCGTCCTCGGCCACATGCAGGTGCTGGCTGTTGATGAAGTTCACCTTGGCCCAGTCCAGGCGGGCGGGGGCCTTGACCACGTCCTTGACGTCGAACCAGCTGATCGCCTCCTCGTCGCTGAACACCTCGTCGTCGCCATGGCCCCAGCCCAGGCGGGCCAGGTAGTTGCGCAGGCCCTCGGGCAGGTAGCCCATGTCCTGGAACTCGCCCACGGCCTGGGCGCCGTGACGCTTGGACAGCTTTGCGCCGTCGGGGCCGTGGATCAGCGGGATATGGGCGAAGGCCGGCAGTTCCCAGTCCATGGCCTGATAGATCAGGGTCTGGCGGGCGGCGT
>JACMOF010000116.1 GCA_014378155.1 Caulobacter sp.
CGACCGCTACACGCAACGTAGCGCCGCCAACGCCGAGGCCGTTCGCGGCCGTGCGCGGGTCTGGGGTGAAGTGATGCGGCGCATGGTCGGCGCGCCGCCGAAGAGCGTCCTGGAAGTGGGGCCCAATGTGGGTCTCAACCTCCTGGGCCTTGCGGCGGTGTCGGACATGGAGCAGTGGGCGATCGAGCCCAATGCTTCGGCCCGCAAGGAACTGGTCGAGAACGGCGTTCTGCCGGCCGATCGGCTCTTCGAGGGTTTCGGGCACAGCATCCCGTTGGCCGACGGCGCGGTGGACATGGCCTTCACGGCCGGCGTCCTGATCCACGTCGATCCCAGCCAGTTGGAAGCGACGATGCGCGAAGTGCATCGCGTGGCCGCCAAGTACGTCTTCTGCTCGGAGTATTTCGCGCCGAAGGCCGAGACGATACCCTACCGCGGCGAACAAGATCTTCTGTTCAAGAACGATTTTGGCTCGCTCTACATGGATATGTTCCCAGATCTGCAGTTGGTCGATTACGGGTTCTTCTGGAGAAGAACGACCGTGATGGACGACAGCACCTGGTGGTTGTTTAGGAAGGTCTGATAGGCGGATGGCAAGCCTAAAGGAGATGCGCAATCGGATCTCGAGCGTCAAGGCGACGCAAAAGATCACGAAAGCGATGCAGATGGTCGCGGCGGCCAAGCTCCGCCGCAGCCAGGATGCTGCGGAAGCCGCGCGCCCCTATGCGCGACGGCTGTCGAACGTCATCGCCAATCTGGCGGCGAGCGTGACCGGTGACGGCGCGCCGCCGCTGCTGGCCGGCACGGGCCGCGACGATCGTCACCTGATCGTCGTCGCCGCCGCCGACCGCGGCCTGGCCGGGGGCTTCACTTCGTCGATCGTCCGCGCCGCGCGCGAGCGGATCGACACCCTGATCCGCCAGGGCAAGGACGTGAAGATCGTCTGCGTCGGCAAGAAGGCGACCGGCCAGCTTCGCCGCGTCTATGCCGACCGCATCGTCGAGAACTTCGACCTGTCGGCCTATCGCCAGTTCACCCTGGCGGTCGCCCAGCCGATCGCCGACCACGTCACCCGCCTGTATGAAGCCGGCGACGTGGACGTGGTCACCCTGTTCTACAGCCGCTTCAAGTCAGTGGTCATCCAGACCCCGACCGCCCTGCAACTGATCCCCGCCGTCGTCGAGGGCGGGGCCGCCGCTCAGACCGGGGCCAGCGCGGTCTACGAGTACGAACCCTCGGAAGAGGAAATCCTCGAGACCCTGCTGCCGCGCAACCTGACGGTCCAGATCCTGTCGGCCCTGCTCGACAACATGGCCGGCTTCTACGCCAGCCAGATGACGGCGATGGACAACGCCACGCGCAATGCGGGCGACATGATCAAGCGCTACACCCTGGAATATAACCGCTCCCGTCAGGCTCAGATCACCAAGGAGCTGATCGAGATCATCTCCGGCGCCGAAGCCGTCTAATCCTGACTTCCAACCATAAAAACGCCCGCACGAGCCCGCACGAAAGACCCTGAACGCCATGGCCAAGACCCCCGCTAAGGCCCCCGCCGCCGCCGAAACCCCGGTGACCGTGGGCGCCCCCGTCGCCGGCACCGTCAAGCCGGCCCGCAAGCCGGCCGC
>JACMOF010000117.1 GCA_014378155.1 Caulobacter sp.
GTCACCCAGGTGGTCGACGGCAAGCAAGGCTGCCACGTGCGCATCCCGCGCGACATCTTTCCCAAGAAGACGGGCTAGGACGCGCCATGAAGGCCTGGTCGTTCAGCACCGATAGCCACCCCCGCGCCGAACGGGCCGAGGCCTGGCGCGAGGCGATGAGCCGCCTGGGCCTGCCGATCGAGGGTCTGTCGGACGCCGAGCCGGCCAGCGCTTCGGTGATCTGCCAGACCTCGCCCCTGGGCCTGGAATTCGCCCTGGTCGAGGCCGGGGCCCAGGCAATCTCGGGCCGGCGTACGGGCCAGCCTGCGGCCGTCTGGCTGGCGGTGCTGCTGAGCGGCGAAGCGACCCTTGTCACCGACGATCTGGCCGAGGACATGGTCCCTGGCGACATCGCCTATGGCCCCACTGGCCAGGCTGCGGCGTTGCGGCTGGCGACCCGCTGCCGGTTGATGTTCGTCCGCGCGCCGCGCGTGGCGCTGGATCACCGGCTGATCGCTCCAGTCAGCCTGCGGGTCGGCCGGCTGCAGGGCGCGACCGGCGTGGCTCACATCCTGTCGGGTTTGCTGCGCGCGACGGCCGATGGCCTCGAAGACCTGACCATCGATCAGCTTCGGCCGGTCGAATTGGCTCTGACCGAATTTCTGGCCATCTGCCTGGTCGAAGGCGGCGCCGAGGCCGACGCCTTTGGGAACGGCGTGGGATCCGGCGCGCCGACCGCTCACCTGCAGCGCTTATGCCAGACCATAGAGACACTGTTGCCCGATCCGGACCTGTCGCTTCGCCGCGTGGCCGACGAGGAGGGGGTCTCGCCCCGCTATGTCCAGAAGCTGTTCGCCAGCGCCGACGAGACCTTCAGCCACTATCTGCGCACGCGGCGGCTCGAGCGCTGCCGCACCGACCTGGCCAGCCCGCAGCACGCCCGGCTGTCGATCTCGGAAATCTGCTTCCGCTGGGGCTTCAACGGCTCGGCCCATTTCAGTCGGGCCTTTCGGGATCAGTACGGCCAGTCGCCCCGCGAGTTCCGACAGAGCGCGGCGGCTTGAGGCCGTCGCACGCCTGACCGTCTAGGTCTCGGGCTGTTCCTCGCCCTGCACGCCCGCGTCCTTTGTGACCCTTTCGGCCAAGGCCGTGGCTCCGGCGTCATCGGCGGCGATGTCGCCTTGATCGTCGAGGTTCGGGTTCGGCTGATCGCTCAGCGCCTTGTTCAAGCTGGCGAGCGTGTCTGGGGTGTTCGGGTCGGCCATGACGATCTCCTTGTAAGCATGAGTAGCGTCGGCGGACGCCGGGGGTTGCACTGCGAGCCTATTTCATGAGCCCGAATCGGAACTCGGCGCTTTCCTTGAACACCCCGCCCGGTCGCAGCACGGTGGTGGGGAAGTTGGCGTGGTTCGGGCTATCGGCGAAATGCTGGGTTTCGAGCGCCAGGCCCGCGCCCTTTCCCAGGGGACGACCGTCGGGGGTCTCCAGCGAACCGTTGAAGCTGTTGGCGCTGAACAACTGAACGCCGGGCTGGGTAGTGCGCAGGTTCAGAGTGCGGCCGCTGGCGGGATCGGTCATGCGCACGGCGGGGACCAGCCTGCCCCGCCCGCCGCCGTCGATGACGAAGTTGTTGTCCAGGCCATTGGCGAACTTGATCTGCGGATCGTCGGACGCCACCCGCGCGCCCAGCTTGCCGGGCTGGCGCAAATCCATCCCCGTCCCCGCCACCGGCGCGACCGTGCCCACCGCCAGCTTTCGGGCGTCGATGGGCGTGAAGGCCTTGGCGAACACCTGGATGGTCTGGTCGTAGATCGTGCCTCCGCCCGCCAAGTTGAAATACACATGGTGGCTAAGGTTCAACACCGTCGGCTTGTCGGTGGTCGCCCGGTACTCGATGCGCAGAGCGTTCTTGCTGGTGACGGTGTAGGTCACCGCCACCTTGAGCGTTCCCGGATAGCCGCCTTCGCCGTCGGTGGCGACATAGGTCAGGGTGACCCCCGCGTGGCC
Source organism: Caulobacter sp. (assembly GCA_014378155.1). Lineage (GTDB taxonomy): Bacteria > Pseudomonadota > Alphaproteobacteria > Caulobacterales > Caulobacteraceae > Caulobacter. Next base: position 1,987 of record JACMOF010000117.1, read on the forward strand.
ATGATGCTGAAACGGGGCGCCCGTCCACACCTGTTTGGCCATGCTGGTCGGGCCGCCGTGCGAGGAAACGCCGTCAGGGCCGCTTGGCAAGTCGTGACGCACGCCATCGAGTGTGAAGCCGCCGCCGGAAATGCGGTTGGCGTAGCGGCCCAGCAACGAGCTGAAGAAGGGTTTGGCTTCGTAGGCCTTCAGGTCGGCCAGCTCCAGCACCACGTTCTTGACCACGCCCTGGCGGTCCGGTGTGTTGATCTGAGTAATGATCCCGCCATAGGACAGCACCTTGACGCTCATGCCGTGGTCGTTCCTCAGGGTGAAGATCTCCACCGCGAGGCCGGCGGCGGTGACACCGTAAGGCGCGCGGCTGACTTCGGCGGCCAGACCGTTGGACGCCGTCAAGCCGACAGCCAGCGCGCCGGCCAGGACGACGGCGAACGCCTTAGGCGGCATGAGCCATCAGCCTTTCATAGCGTTGCAGGATGCGCTCGAGCGTGGAACGCTTGACGGGCTTGCCGTCGCGCAGCTTGGTCCAGGTGGTTTCGGATATGGCGTAGCAGTCGAACAGGTGCTCGCGCGTGACGGCGGGCAGCCTGGCGCGCAGACGCGCGACGAGATCGCGGGGAACGGTGAGGGTTTCGGCCATGGGCAAGCAACGTCTCCGAAGCGGTGAGGCTCCGGGTCTCCGATTTTTGATCAAGGGGCGATGACAGTGTTGTTGAGCTGGGTGATTTCCGGCGCGCCGGCCGGGGTGAGAATGCGCACCCGATAGCCCGCCTTCCAGCCGGCCGTCGACGCCAGGATGATCTGGGCGGTCTTGGGCTTGAGGTCGAGGGGCGCGGGGAGGGCGGGGGCGGTGGCGCGCGCCAGTTCGTGGCCGGTCGCATCCTCCAGCACCACGACGCTGGCCTGCGCGGGCTTGGCGCCCAGGCTGTGGACCGTGACGGTGAGCCGGCCCTTGCCGGCCTTGACGTCGTCTAGGCCGACACCGAGGTCGGGCCGGTCGAAGACCGGCGCGGCGGGGGTTACCAAGGCAAGGTCGAACGTCGTGGTTTGGCCAGGGGCAAAAACCACATCGAGCCCAATGGTGCGCTCAAAGGCGACGGAAGAGGCCGGCTCGGCCGCCGCGCCATCGACTGACCGGGCCAAGGTCCACTGGCCAGCGATGACATCCCAACCGGTCATCACCGCATGGATCGGCTTCCCGGTCAGGTTATAGCCGGTAATCTTGAACCCCTTGGGGCCGCCGGTGACCAGGATGCCGACATCTTCGGCCGCTGTCGGCGTGTCGAACCGCCAGCCAACGATATGGCCTGGCGCCATCTGGTTGCGCCGCAGGGCCATGCCGCCGAGGCGCGAGCGCTGCAGCGTGTCGCTAAACAGCTCCACCCGGTCGCTCCACCAGTGGGCGTCTGTCATCATCCACATCCGCTGCTCGGCAGTGGTGATCTCGTCCGTATAGACGCGCTCAAGATAGGAGGTGTCGCCTGTCGAACGCCAAGCCTGGTACAACAGGAACGGATCGTCGCTTCCTTTCTCGATCTGGGCCTTGATCATCGGCGTGGCCTGGGCGCGCAAGCCCAGCATGTCGATGACGTCGCTGTTGAGCTCGTCCAAGCCCCGGCCTGCCTGGCGAGCGATCTCGCCCTTCAGGGGCAGCAAGTACTTGTCATCGCCAGTCCATCGCCAGGCGGCCCAGAACATCTGCATGGGCGCGACATTGCCACGGCTCTTGCCGGCCAGTTCGCCGCGAGAGGCGCCGGTGGCGGCCTGAATTTCCTCGGGATAGCGCCAGGTCCCGTCCGGATCCTGCTTGCCGTGCGCCAGGTGACCGTCGGCCAGGTCGACGACTAGCTTGCGCATCGTCGGGTCGCCGTTGAAGTCGGCGAGCGCGATCGCCGGGTGGAGGATGAGGTAGGAATAGGGATGCGACCAACCCCATGGGCCGTCGGTCGAGACGTCGGTCGCCGAGAAGAACCGGCTGATGATGTGGGTGTGACCATCGGCCCCGGCCTTGGCGATGGTCGGATAGGCCCGGGCGGTCTCCATCAGGCGTTCGACGACCTTGGGGTCGCCATACGATGTGTACATCGCCTCGGCCTTCAAATTGATGGCCTCCTCGTAGGAGTGCAGCTCGTCGGTCTTGATCTTCGACAAGCCCAGCGGAAGCATGTCGTTCCGGTAGGCCGCGTCGAGAAGAGCGTTGAGCGAGGCGGTGGTCTTGTCGGGGATGTCGCCCATCAGGGCCAGCGGCGGCCATTGCTGGGTCAGGTCATCGTCGTCGGAGATGCCGCCGCCGAAGTCGCCAAAGGCGTCCTGGCGCTTGTCGATCCACCACTCGATGAAGTGGCGAACGCGCTTCAGATCCTCGACCTGCAGGAAGGCCCATTTGGGGATTCCGGCCGGCGCGACCGGCAGTGTGACCGGAACGCCGGGTTGCTCGGGATTGAGCTCGGCCCACATCTCGCGGCCGTGCTTGTTGGTGGGATCGACCTTCAGCAGGTCCGACAGCTCCAGGTCCAGCCGCGCGTAGCGGGCCAGGCGCTTGGAGACGTCGTGCTCCTCGACCAGGAAGGCCAGGTTGTCGCGCGCCTGGGCCAGGCGGTCGGCGACGTGTTCGGCCTTGCTGTCGGCCGCAGGCTTGAACTTCAGGCGCACCGCCATGGCGTCCAGGGCCCTGGCGTCGAAATCGGGCGCGGCGCTGGCGATCGACAGATAGAGGCTGGCGCCCGCCGGTAGCATGCGGTCGCGGGTATCAAGAAAGATCGTGCGTGCCTCGCCCGGCTTGACCGAGACATTGATGTCGATCAGGTCGCGGCCCGGCCACAGGGGGTCCTTGACCTTGATGTTCAGGGGGATCAGTCCGCCTGCACTGGCCGCGACCTTGAGGGCCGGGATGTCCAGCGCCACGCCGTCCAGGCCCATCTCCAGGCCCTGCCAACCGTATTGAAACTTGCCGACCGCGCCGCCAGGGCGGCCCAGGCGGAAGTCGGCGGGAATCAGGACGTGGAGGATGGGGCTGGTCAGAGTTGACGCCGATGCGGCGGCCTCCGGCTTGACCGGGGCCGAGGCGGGCAGGGCGGCCAGGATGGTTCTTTCGCCAGCCGGGTAGCGGCCCTTCACGAAAGCGGTGAGATCATCCAGGCTCGGATAGACGGCCGGGTCGGCCTGCGGGCGCACCACATAGCTCAGGGTGAAACCGCCCGGCCCGGCCCCGGCGGCGACATTGTAGGCCGCCAACTCCTGGATCGGGGTCTCCTGGACGGTATTGTCGAACCGCAGCTTGCCGCCGGTCAGGGCCGCGAAGCTGTTGAAGGTCCGCAAGGGGCCTTGGGCGCGCTTGGCCAGCAGCGTCTCGGCGCCCGCGCCATTGATAGCGGTCAGTGAGCCATAGGCCGCCCCCTGGACCTCCAGCCGGTTCCAGGGCTCCTGAGGCAGGGTGAAGGTGATCGCCTTGCCGCCCTCGACATAGGTGTTCCAGTCGGGGAGCTCGAAATAGTCGTGGCGGCCCGGAAGCTTGGATCGATTATAGACCCCTGGCCAGGTGGTTTCGGCGATGCCGTCCGAGCCCTGGGACATGCGTTGCTTCAGGTCGAACTGGTCGGTGAATTCGACCTTGCGGATGCGGGTCGCGGGATCGGCCAAATAGGGCGGCAGGGCGCCAGGGCGGTCCCAGCCATAGCGGTAAAGCCAGGTCTTGGCGTCAGCCACGGCCGGCGCGGCCGCCGACGCCGGATCCCTGCCCGCCGCCAGCCCGGCGACATCGGCGCCGCCCAAGGCATGGTCATAGACCCGGATGTCGTCGACATCGCCGCCGCGGATGAACTGGTAAGCGCTCTGCACCTGGTGAGGCGAGATCACCCGGCTATGGGGTCCGAACTGATCGAGCCCCGCATCCAGCGCCGCAGCCTGGGCCTTGGAGGCCACGCTCTTTCCGTCGATATAGAGGGCGATTCCCTTGGCTTCGTCCCAGCTGAAGGTCACCAGGATCCACTGGTCGGGCCGGGGGGGAACCGCCATCGTACTGACCCGTACCCTGGAGAGGTTGTCGTCGGTGACGAAGGCGTCGAAGCCCTTGCCGTTCCAGTCGATGCGCAGCCAGGTCATGTCCCAGCTGGTGTGATCGGCATAGCCTACCCGAAACAGCGGAAAGGGCGTTGTGCCCACCGGATCGCGGGCGCGCCACCAGAAGCTCAGGGTCCCGCGCTGGGCGTAGATATTGCCCGGCGCCATCCAGCTGAGTGTCTGATCACCCGCCGCCTCGATATAGGCCCCGCGCACCGGATCGGCCTTGATCTTGACCTTATCAGCGAAGTTGGGGGTCGCGACACCGCCGGCGAGATCGGCGGTGAGGCCCTTTTCGCCCGACAAATGAAACAGCAGACCGCCAGGCCCGGCTTCCGCCGCATGGACCGACCCCGCGCTGGCGGTCAAGGCCGCAGACAGCAGCAGCGAGGCCTTGAGGGTGATCTTGGTTTTCCGGGACACGACGCCCTCCCTGAATTCCGCTCATTTTCGAGTCTTCTAGGAAACCGGTGTCATCCAAACGTGGATGGATATCAAGACGTCGTTTTGCGCGAGCGGCGCTTGGCTGCGGTTGTGGCCCGGTCGCGCAAAGAACGCCAACGGAGTCGACGCCCTTTGCTTCGGGATTAATGGCCCGGGACGCGAAGGTCCCGGAGCCGTGTTCGCACTATAGAATTGCCAGCCGAAGCCCAGACGTACCGAGCGCGGCGTCTGATAGGACCGGACCTTGCCGTAGGTGGCGCTGGGATGATCGCCGGCCGTCTCGCCGAAATCGTCGTAGTCGGCGCCACCCTGAAGGTTGAAGACATTGAAGATATCGGCTCGCAACACGAGTCCGCTGCTGTCCTCGTTGCCCACCAGGGGCGCGAGCGGCACGAACCGGGACGGCACAGTGTATCGGACCGAAAGGTCGAAGCGGGTGATCCGATCGCGGTGAAATGAAGTCCCTCGATTAACAACTTGGCCGCCACAGAATCCCGAGTTGGCCCCGTCGCCGTTGGCGTCTTGCCAGTCCTCTGAAATCTACGAACGACGCTTTGCGCGGCCGCCGTCAGCGGCGACAATGGGCCAATGACATCCCCGCCCATCCTACGCCAACCCCGACGATCCTGATCGCCTCGGTGGGTGTCTGGCTGTTGGCCTATGCCGCCATGACCCTGAGTTGGATCAGCGCCCAGGCGTCGCACTTCTGGGACGGGTCCGTGCGGCGGCCGATCATCTGCTGCATAGGGGCGCTGATGTGTCAGGCGACGGGGCCAGCGCTGGATCGCTCGGCGTCCTGGCCCATCGTTCGACGCCTGGGCCTGGCGGCGGGGAATTGATTGCGCGCTGATCTTCGGCGTGGCGGACTACACCGTTTACGTCGCCATTCTGCCTCGCTGGCCAGACTCCACCAACCGGCTCGAGCCGCTCCTCCTGACCTAGGTGGCGGTCCGGAATGGCGTCAGGCTCCCGCCCGTGCTCTCGTCGCTCCGCGTCAGTAGGCGCGGGAGCGCTGATTGATGGACGTGCTGATCTCCGAGGCCCAGGACTGGGAACGCGACGCGGCCCA
>JACMOF010000118.1 GCA_014378155.1 Caulobacter sp.
CCGCGAACGGCGATAGGCCAGCGAGACCGCTCATCCGTCGGCCTTCGGCCGCCATCTTCTCCCGCAAGGGGAGCAGGAAGGCTGCTAAGCCAGCTTGTGCTTGTCTTGCAGACACTCGCCGATGGCGCGGGCGCAGCCGGGAAGGCCCAGGGCGCCGATGAACGACATGGCCACCGCGCAGACCAGCATTACGGGTTGGAAGAAACGCATGCGAAATTCTCCACCAGCCAATCACCCCTCGGGCGCGCTCCACTCAGTGTAAGGCTGAAGCTTGACATTTGTTCCCGCCTTATGCCGGAAAAGTCAGCATGCGGCAGATTTGTCTCACCCGTATGTCAGTCTCCTAACGCATAGGCGACACGGCTCTCCTCCAGCCTGGCCAGCTTGGCGTACAGAGGCGACCAGTCGTCGGCCTCGGCGATCGGCGCCCAGAGGGCCTCGACCTCGTCGATCAGCATTTCCTCCGGCTCGGCGCGCGCGAAGACGGGGCTGTCCAGCCGCTCGGGGCGGTCGGCCTCGAAGCTCGACAGCCGGCGACGCAAATCCACGAACGCCTCCTGGCCGTAGAGGTCGCCGCGCTGCCCGGCCAAGGCGCGGGCTTGCGACGCCTCTCCCCCGAACCAGTCGAAGAAGAACGGCTCCCAGCGCAGCGCGTCGCCGCCTGCGGCCAAGGCTCCAAACGCCGCCTGCACCAGATCGATATCGTCCTGGGTCGAGCGGCTCTTTACGCCCATGCGGTCGAGCATCGCCGCGCGGAGCGCGTCGCGATAGAGATCGGAAAACCTGTTGAGCGCGGCGACGAGCCCCGCCTGGTCGGTGACCTGGGCCAGGCAGCCGGCCAGCTGTTGCAGGTTCCAGAACACCGCCTCGGGCTGGCGGCCGAAACTGTACAGGCCCTGATGGTCGAAATAGGCCGCCGTAAAATTCGGATCGTTCTTCGGCAGGAACCGCCAGGGGCCGTAGTCGAAGCTTTCGCCCGTGACCACCATGTTGTCGGTGTTGAGCACCCCGTGCACAAAACCGGCCGCCATCCACCGGGCCAGCAGTTTGGCGCTGGCCGCGACCACCTGTTCCAGCAACACCTTGGGCCGGTCGGGCTGGTCGGCGACGTGCGGGTAGTAGGTCTCGACCGCGTGATCGACCAACACGGTGACCAGGTCCGGCCGCTCGGCGAAGGCGTGGCGCTGAAAGCTGCCGAACCGGACATGGCTGTGCGACAGCCGCGTCAGCACCGCCGATCGGGTCGGGCTGGGCTCGTCGCCGCGCACCAGGTCCTCGCCGGTCTCGACCAGTGAGAAGGCCCGCGAGGTCGGCGCGCCCAAGGCCTCCAGCATCGTCGCGGCCAAGATCTCGCGCACCCCGCCCTTCAGGGTCAGCCGCCCATCGCCCGAACGCGACCACGGCGTCTGGCCCGAGCCCTTGGTGGCCAGGTCGTGCAACCGGTCGCCGCCGATCTCGCGCTGTTGGGCGAACAGGAAGCCGCGCCCGTCGCCCAGGTCGGGGTTGTAACTGCGAAATTGGTGGCCGTGATAGCGCATGGCCAGCGGCCCCGGCTGGTTGCCGGGCAAGGGACTGAACCGCGCGAAATGGTCCAGCCACTCGGAATCGGTCAGCACGTCGAGTCCCACGCTCGCGGCCGCGCGGTCGTTGCGGAAGCGTAGCGTGGTTTGGGGGAAGTCGGCGGGTCCGACTGGATCGGCGAAGTCTGGTCCCAAACGCATGAACACTGGATCAGGGCGATAGGCGGGGGAGATCGGCATGCCCAGGAGATGAGCCGCCCCGCCCGCCGACGCAAGCTGGCAAGCCGCCGTTTCCGGCCAACGGAAAGTCTAGGATGGTCGCCATGCGCTGTCGCATCCGCGCAACAGCAGGCCGGAAACCTTTAATCCAAAGGGTTTCTCCTTGCCCGGCGTCCAGCGCGGCCGTAACCGTTTCGTGTCAATTCGAACAATCGTTCGGGCTGGACCAAATCAAAAGGCGGGGGCGATGCAAGCGCTCACGTCATAAAACAAAACCGAGGTAGGAAATGCGCTTTACGAAGGTGCTTTGCGGCACGGCGTCAGCCGTCGTGCTCGCCGGTCTGACCCCGCTGGCGGCTCAGGCCCAGTCCACGACAGACACTCCCACCGTCGACAGCATTGTCGTCACCGCCCAGAAGCGTGAACAGAACCTGCAGGACGTGCCGGTCGTGGTCACCGCCATTGGCGCCAAGCTTCTGCAAGACACCGGCATCAAGGACATCAAGGATCTGACGATCCTGACCCCCGGCCTGACCGTCACCTCGACCACCTCGGAAGCCTCGACTACCGCCCGCATCCGCGGCGTCGGCACCGTCGGCGACAATCCCGGCCTGGAAAGCTCGGTCGGCGTCGTGATCGACGGCGTCTATCGCCCGCGTAACGGCGTGTCGTTCGGCGACCTGGGCGAGATGGAACGCATCGAGGTCCTGAAGGGCCCGCAAGGCACGCTGTTTGGCAAGAGCACCTCGGCCGGCGTCATCAACATCATCACCAAGGAGCCCGAGTTCGGCTTTGGCGCCAGCGCCGAACTGACCGCCGGCAATTATAACGCCCATGGCGTCTCGGCCTCGGTCACCGGTCCGCTGTTTGGCACAGAGACCCTGGCCGGCCGGCTCTATGTCGCGGCCCGCGAGCGCGATGGCTACAACGAAGTCGTCAACGGCAAGGGCCCGAGCGACCGCAAGCAGGACGGCGACCAAGGCTTCTACACCGTCCGCGGCCAACTGCTGTTCGTGCCGGACGACAACGCCACGTTCAAGCTGATCGGTGACTACACCAAGCGCGACGAGAACTGCTGCGGCGCCGTGCAGATCCGCACCGGCCCGACCGCGGGCGTCCTGGCTATCGTCAACGGCGGGCCAGCCTTGGCCAACCCAGCCGACCCCTATGCCCGCGTCGAATACCAGAACCGCGGCGCGCCCTCGTCGGTCGAAGACAAGGGCGTCTCGCTGGAAGGCAATATCGAGACCCCGTTCGGCGATCTGACCTCGATCTCGGCGATCCGCAACTGGCGCACCGACAACGGTCAGGATTCCGACTTCACCGACGCCGACCTGGCCTATCGCAATAAGGACGGCACCAACTACGCCGAGTTCACGACCTACACCCAGGAACTGCGACTGGCCGGCAAGACCGCCAAGTTCGACTGGCTGGTTGGCGCATTCCTGGCCGACGAGCGGTTGGAAAACAAGGCCAACTTCCTCTACGGCCGCAACTACGAACAGTATCTGGGTCGCCTGCTGTCGGCGGCCGTGACGCCGGGCGGCGTGCCCAACTTCGTGGCGCTGCTGACGGGACGAGCGCCCAATACCAGCTTCACGCCGGGCCAAGGCCTCTATGACAGCTACAAGCAACGCGCCACGACCATCGCGCTGTTCACCAACGACACCTGGCATGTCACCGACGCCTTCGAACTCACGGCCGGCCTGCGCTACAGCATCGACGAAAAGACCGTCGACACCTACCAGACCTTGAGTGACGGCGGTGTGGGTTGCGGAACGGCCCTCAGCCGCGCCGGAGCCATCGCCGGGATCGTCGGCGCGGCCAATGTCGGCCCCGTGCTGGCCAATCTCTGCCTGCCTTGGGCCAACCCCGCGTTCAACAACCGCGGCTATACCCAGAAGCGTTCGGACAAGGAGTGGAGCGGCACGCTCAAGGCCGCGTACCGCATCTCGCCGGAAGTGTTCACCTATGCCTCGTACGCCCGCGGCTACAAGGGTGGCGGCTTCAATCTCGACCGCTCGCAGTCGAGCGACGGCACCGTCGCTGGCCTGACGCCCGGCCTGCCGATCAAGCCGATCAGCAACACCTCGTTCCCGGCCGAATTCGTCGATAGCTACGAAATCGGCATGAAGAACACCCTCTTCAACCGCACGGTCTTGCTGAACGTCACCGGCTTCTATCAAAAGTTCAGCGACTTCCAGCTGAACACCTTCCTGGGCACCTCGTTCGTGGTGCGGCCGGTTCCCGAAGTGACTTCCAGGGGCGTCGACGCCGACTTCCTGTGGTTCACACCGGTGCGCGGCCTCTCTGTTCAGAGCGGCTTCACCTACGCCAAGACCGAATATGGCGACCAGAAGGTCCCCAACGATCCGGGCGGCGCGCTGTCCCTACTGCCGGGCAGCCGGCTGTCGCTGGCCCCCAAATATTCGCTGTCGGGCTCGCTTAGCTATGAGCATCCGATCGGCGACAACATGAAGGCCCGCTTCAACGTCGGCGCCAAGTACTCGTCAGACTACAACACCGGCTCCGACCTGTTCCCACCGAAGATGCAGGAGGCCTACACCCTGGTGAACGCTCGCGTCGCCCTGGGCGCAGCTGACGATCATTGGACCGTCGAGCTGTGGGGTCAGAACCTGTTCGACGAAGAGTACAAGCAAGTGGCCTTCAACGGCTTCCTGCAAGGCTCGTCGGGCGTCAACGCGGCCAATCCCACCTACCGTCCGGCCGTCGACACCATCACCTATGACGCCTTCCTCGGCGCGCCCCGCACCTACGGCGTGACTCTGCGGTCGAAGTTCTAGGACGACCCGGAAAGGGGGCGACGGCTCACCGTCGTCCGCTTCCAGCATGACAAACGAAGGGCGATCCGGGAAACCGGGTCGCCCTTTTCGTTGCGCGCGGCTTTTATCGAATCCCGAACAGTCCCACCTTGCCCCTGGGGTATTCGCTGCGGAGGCGCTCGCATGAAGACCATCAGGCTGCTTGGCGTCTGGATCTGCCTGCTGCTGGGCCTGGCGATCGCCAACCTGGCGCTGCGCACGCCCGCTCCCCTCCCCGCCAACGCCCCCGCCGACCAATTCTCGGCCGGCCGCGCCATGGTCGATGTCCGCGCCATTGGCGCCAAACCTCACCCCATCGGCTCGGCCGAGATCGTCCGGGTGCGCGACCACCTGATGGGCCGGGCCAGCGGCCTCGGGCTGGACGTTTTCGTGCGGGCCGGCGAAGGCGTGCGCGACGCCGCCAAGTGGTCGCCCCGCGCCACCGCCGTCGGCGCGGTGCAGAACATCGTCGCCACCCTGGCCGGAACAGACCCGCAAGCGCCCGCCGTGCTGGTGATGAGCCACTATGACACCGTCCATAACTCGCCCGGCGCGGCCGACGACTCGGCCGGGGTCGCCGCCGCCCTGGAGATCGCCCGCGCCCTGAAGGCCGGCCCGCCGCCAGCCCGCGACGTGATCTTCCTGTTCACCGACGGCGAGGAGCCCGGCCTGCTGGGCGCCGAGGCCTTCTTCGCCCGCGATCCGCTGCGCGAGCATGTGGGCGTGGTGATCAATATGGAGGCCCGGGGCGACGCCGGCCGCGCGGCCATGTTCCAGACCGGAACCGACAGCGGCGACCTGCTGCGTCTCTATGCCGGGACCGCACACCAGCCGACCGCCAACTCCCTGGCCGCCGCCGTCTATCAGCGCATGCCCAACGACACCGACTTCACCCACGCCCTGCGCGCCGGTCTGCCGGGCCTGAACTTCGCCTTCATCGACGACCAGTTGGCCTATCACACGCCGCTGGCCACCCCCGACCACCTCAACCAGGGCAGCCTGCAGAACCTGGGCGACCAGGCCCTGCCGGTGGTCCGCGCCCTAGCCAATGGCGCCGCCTTGCCGGCCAAGGCGCCGGACCTGATCTATTCCGACGTCCTGGCCCTGGGGCTCGTGGCCTATCCCGTCTGGGGCGGCTGGGTGATCCTGGGCCTGGCGGGGGCGCTGATCGCCTTCACCGGCTTTCGCGCCCTGACCACCTTCGGGGTCAAGCCGCTGGAGATCCTGCGCGGCATCGCCGGCTTTCTACTGCTGGCCACCAGCGCCGTCCTGGCCCTCCACCTGGCTGGACGCCTGATCGGCATCGCCGACCAGCAGCGCTATTACGCCGTGCTCGGCCAGTTCAACGTCCTGCTCCCTGGAGCGGGGATCCTGCTGATCGGGGTGTGCCTGAGCGTGCTGATCCTGCAGGCGCGCGGCACGGGCCGGATGTGGATCACCGTCATCGCCGCCCTTCTCGGCGGGGCCTGCAGCCTGGTCGGCGGGTTCGATCCCGTCGGCCTGGGCATGGCCGGCGCGGTGATCGTCCTGGCGTGGCTGAGCCTGGGCCGGGCGGTCGGGGTCTGGGGCGCCTGGCTGGGCGCGCTGCTGGTGCTGTTGGCCCTGACGATCACGACCCAGGCCCTGCTGCCCGGTGGCTCGGTGATGCTGGCCTGGCCGTTGCTGGCCGCCAGCCTGGTGGCGGCCCTGGTCACCGCCGTCGGCGGCACGCGCGATCGACGGGTGGCTTGGCTGATGACCCTGGTCGTCTGCCTGGTGGCCACCGCTGTCGTGGCCCAGCTGGGCTCGTGGGGGGCTTGGACCTTCGCCGGTGTGGGCCTGATGGAGCCCGCTGTGCTGGCGGTATTCGCGATCCTGGCCGCCCCAGCCCTGATCCCGCTGGCCTTCGATTTCGCCGCCTATCGCTGGTCGCCGATCTTCGCCGGCGTCGCGGCCGTGGCGGGCGCCGGCTTGCTGATCCATGCCGGGATCGGCGACGGCGGACCCACCCGCCCGCGCCTGGCCGAGGCCAGCCACCTGGCCGACCTGTCGATGGGCACGGCCTGGCGCGTCTCGCCTCAGCCGCGCCTGGACCCGTGGTCGAAAGTGGTGCTGTCCGACGGCGGCGCGGCGCCGGTGCTCAAGGCCTATCCGCCGCTCTATCGCGAGCCGGTGTGGATGGCGCCGACCGCCGTGCTGCCGGTCGAGCGACCGGTGTTGACCATCAACCGCTCCGGCGGCCGGTTGCTGATCCGCGCGTTACCCAGCCCGGGCGCCGAGGTGCTGACCCTGCGTCTGCGCCCCAGCCTGGCCTTGAGCGAGCCGCGCCTGAACGGCCGGCCCCTCGTGCTGCCCACCACGGCCGGCGAATGGAGCAGCCTGTCCTACCACGCCCCTGACCCCAACGGCGTCACCCTCAGCTTCACCGCCAAGGCTGCCGGCAAGGTCGAGGTGGCGGTCGTCGAGATCCACGACGGCTGGCCGCGTGGCGCCTCGGCCATCCCCGCCAAGCCGGCGGGTCTGATGGCGACGGGCTATTCCGACAAGACGATCGTGCTGGATCGCGGGGCGCTGAGTTGGGAGGCGTCCGTGGAGGGAGACGGCGAACGATAGAGGCGGTGAACGGACTGGGGACATTCACAAGTGCGTGCCCCCAGCACGTCCCTGAACCTCAGACGACGATCACCCCTTCCACCGGCGCGCTCGCATACAACGCCGCCGCCAGCCCCGCCCGGCGCTCCAGGGTCGCGCGCTGGTTCACATAGCCCTTGTCGGTGATCTCGCCGGCGTCGATGGACGGCGGTTCGGTGAGGATCACCACCCGGCTCACCCGCCGCGACGAGCCGCCGGCCGCCGCGTTGAACGCCCCGATCCGCGCGCGCAGGATCACCGTCAGCTTGTCCAGTGGCGTGCCCGGCCCCGGATCGGCGACCAGCGCCGCCAGGCCGGCGGGTGACGGCCAGACCATGGCCCCGACGAACGGCCTGTCCTGGCCGACGATCACCGCGTCATGAACATAGGGGCTGCAGGCGGCCACCAGGTCGGGGCGCAGCACGCCGACGCTGACCCAGGTGCCGCTGTCGAGCTTGAAGTCCTCGGTCACTCGGCCGTCAAACACCAGGCCCTTGGACGGGTCGTCCGGATCGACGAACCGCGCCGCATCCCCAAGTTTGTAGAAGCCTTCCTCGTCGAAGGCCGCCGCCGTCTTCTCCGGGTCCTTGTGATAGCCGCTGGCCACCGTCGGCCCCTTGACCCGCACCTCGTATTTCGAACCCGATGGCGCTAGCTTCAGGGCGATGCCCGGCAGCGGCAGGCCGACCAGCCCGACCCGCTCGGTGATCCAGTGGGTCAGGGTGATGCCTTGCGTCTCCGTCGCCCCATACATCGTGGCCAGCGGCACGCGATGACCGGTCTCGGCCACGGCCAGGGCCTGCATCCGCGTGTAGACGTCGTCCGACAGCGTCGCCCCGCCATAGGCCATGTAGCGCAGGTTCTTGAAGAATGCGGCGCGTAGCACCGGATCGGCTTCCATGGCCCCGGCCAGCATCGAGAAGGCGATCGGGGCCGAACCGAAGACGATGGGCGAGACCTCGTAGAGGTTCTTGATCGTGGTCTCGAACATCCCCGGCAGCGGCTTGCCCTCGTCGATCCACAAGGTGCCGCCGTTCCAGATCACGGCGTTGAAGCCGATATTGCCGGCCGAGATATGGCTCCAGGGCATCCATTCCAGGCTGTCAGCGAGCTCGTCGGTGCGCTCGTCGGTGCGCAGGCCTTCCTGGCCGGCGATGACGCCCGCCATCATGGCGTGGGTCTGGGGCACGCCCTTGGGCATGCCGGTCGAGCCAGAGGTGAACAGGTACTTGGCGACGGTGGCGGGGGTGAGCGTCTCGCGTTGGGCGGCCACATCCCGGGGCTGCGTGGCGGCGACCGTGTCGAAGGCGACGGCGCCTTCTCCGGTCCCGTCGGCGGTGACCAGCAGCAGGTCGGGATTGATCGCTTGCAAGGCGGCGATCGCCTTGTCGAACATCGTGCCGGACTGGGCGAAGACCACGCGCGGGGCGACCTTGTCGAAGCAGTGCTTGAGCTTGCCGTGGTCGGCCGACATCAGGCTGTAGGCCGGGCTGATCGGGGCGGCAGGGACCCCGGCCCCATAGGCCCCGAGCGTCATCAGGGCATGCTCGATGGAATTGCCCGACAGAATCATCACGCTGTCGTCGGCGGTGACGCCCTGGTCCAGCAGCCACTGGGCGACCCCCTCCACCGCCCGCTGGGCCTGGCCGTAGGTCATTTGCCGCCACGGGCCGTGGCCAGGCTCGCGCTGTCTCAGATAGGGCCGGTCGGGATGCAGCGCGGCCTTTTCAGCCAGCAGGTGGCTGATGGTGCGTGGGCTGTCGCCGGGCGGATGGTTGGAGGTGATGACGATGCTGCCGTCAGCCCGCCGATCGACGGTGATCTCCGGGCCCTTCATCGCCAGCGGCTTGAACGGCGCGGTGCTGGGGTCGCGCGCGCTCGCGAGGCTATCGCCGCCGTCCATCGTTTCTCTCCCGGTCGATTATCGTTGTTGGGCGGGAGGTAACGCCGCCTGACGTGAGGGTAAAGGCTGCCCAAGCGTCAACAAGACCTGCTGTATCAATCCGCTCATCCCGGCGAAGGCCGGGATGAGCGGAGTTTGAAAGGGGACAGGCGCATGCGCCTGTCCCCAATCTCGTTACTCTGCCGCCACGTTCGGCGAGTAACCCAGCACGGCCTTGGTTTCGAGGAACTCGCCGAAGGCGTGGTCACCCCATTCGCGGCCGTTGCCGCTCATCTTGTAGCCGCCGAACGGGGCCATCAGGTCAGTCCCCGCGCCGTTGAGGATCACCTGGCCGGCCCGCAGCTTGGAGGCCACGGCCCGCACCTCGGCCGGGTCGTTGCCGGAGATGTAGGCGGCCAGGCCGTATTCGGTGTCGTTGCCGATCGCCACGGCCTGGTCGACCCCATCATAGCCGAGGATGGCCAGCACCGGGCCGAAGATCTCTTCCTTGGCGATGGTCATGTCGGGGGTGACATTGGCGAAGACGGTTGGCTTGACATAGTAGCCGACCTCCAGCCCTTCCGGCTTGCCCGGGCCGCCCGAGACCAGGGTGGCGCCCTCGTCGACGCCCTTCTGGATCAGGCCCTGGATCTTGTTCCACTGCACCTCAGAGACCACCGGGCCCAGCTTGGAATTGCCGTTCGGGTCACCCACCGTGTGAGCGTCGGCGGCGGCCTTGGCGATGGCGATCACCTCGTCCATACGCTTTTGCGGGACCAGCATCCGGGTCGGCGCGTTGCACGACTGGCCCGAGTTCATCATCACCGAGGCCACGCCGCCGCCGACCGCGCGCTCATAGTCGGCGTTGTCGAGGATGATGTTGGGGCTCTTGCCGCCCAGCTCCTGGTGCACGCGCTTGACGGTCGGGGCGGCGTTCTTGGCCACCTCGATGCCCGCGCGGGTCGAGCCGGTGAACGACACCATGTCGACTTCCGGGTGCGAGCTGAGCGCCGCGCCGACCACCGGGCCGTCGCCATTGACCAGGTTGAACACCCCGGCCGGCACGCCGGCGGCGGCCAGGATCTCGGTCCAGATCTGGGCCGAGAACGGGGCCACTTCCGAGGGCTTGAGCACCATGGTGCAGCCGACGGCCAGGGCGGGCGCCACCTTGCAGGCGATCTGGTTGACCGGCCAATTCCACGGGGTGATGAAGGCGCAGACGCCGATCGGCTCCTTGACCAGATGGGTCGTGCCGCGGTCTTCCTCGAACTTGTAGTCCTTCAGCACCTGCAGCGCCGTCTGGACGTGGGCGATGCCCATGGCGGCCTGGGCGCGCTGGGCCAACCACGACGGGGCGCCCATCTCCTCGGTGATGGCTTTCGCCATGTCCTCGAAGCGCTTCTGGTATTCGGCGATGATCCGCTCAAGCAGGTCGACGCGCTCTTCGCGGCTAGTGACCGAGAAGGTGGCGAAGGCCTTGCGGGCGGCGCGGACCGCCAAGTCGACGTCCTCGGCCGTGCCCAGGGTCACCCGGCCAGCGACGGCCTCGGTGGCGGGATTGATCACGTCCACCGTCTGGGAGCCCTTGGGCTGCACCCACTGGCCATCGATATAGAACTTCAGATAGTCGCGCATGCTGTGCTCCTCCGGGCTGGGGCCGCTCTCATCTGGGGAGACGGCGGACCTCGTTCAAACACTCATTTTAATGATCGTTGATCACTGGGGAAGGGCTGATCTTTCGATCTCACCACATTGGGTCGGGTTCCGCCCCGTGGAAGCCCTCGGCGATGCGCTTGCGATTGCCCGGCGTGACGTCGCCTGGCAGGGCGTCGGGCGCGAACCAGCCGACCTCGCTGATCTCGCCCTGGGCGCTGGAAGGGCAGGGCTCCCAGGCCTGGACGCGATAGACCAGCACGTGGTCGCCGGGATGGTGGCGCTCATTGCTATGCACCGAGACCAGGGTCACCGGCCCGATCACCCGGACGCCGGCCTCCTCCTGCAGTTCCCGGATCACCGCCGTCTCGGCCGTCTCGCCGCGCTCCACCCCGCCGCCGGGCAGGTGCCAGCCATGGACATAGGTGTGCTGCACCATCAGCACCCGGCCCTCGTCATCGGTGACCACCCCGCGCACGCCGAGCGTCAGGCCGCGCCTGAGGCGAAACCACGCGAAGACCATTGGGCGGGTGAAGGGTTCGACGTGGCGGCGCCAGAGCATGGGGGGCAGCTTAGCCTTTCTTCTCGCACAGGTCAGTCCACACCGATCTCCTCCGTCTTCCCGGCGAAGGCCGGGACCCAGATTCATCCCGGGCCGCTCGTGGGTTTCACCTGGGCCCAGGCCTTCGCCGGGGAGACGGAGATTGGAGCTCCGAAGGGAAACATCGACTTGAAGCCCGCCCCATGCTTGCGGCCGGCCACGCGCACCGCTAAAGCCGCATCATCTCCAGTCTGAACAACGGACCCGCACCATGCTCGCCATCGGCGTCATCGTCATCTTCCTGGCTGTCCTCCTCGGCCTCAACATGTTTGAATTCGGTCGTTTCGACTAAACCGATGACCTCGCGCGGCGCGGCCCTGGCCACCGGCGCCGGCCGCCGGATCGGTCGCGCCCTGGCCCTGGAGGCCGCGCGGGCCGGCTTCGACGTCGCCGTCCACTACCGCACGGCCCGCGACGAAGCCCAGGCCGTCGCCGACGAGATCGCGGCCCTGGGCCAGCGCGCCGTCATTCTCGACGCCGAACTGGCCGACGAGGACCAGACCGCCGGCCTGATCGCCCGCGCCCAGGCCGCGCTCGGCCCCGTCACCCTGCTGATCAACAGCGCCTCGACCTTTGAGGACGACCGCCTGGTCAGCGCCACCCGCGCCAGCTGGGACGCCCATCTGGACGCCAACCTGCGCGCCCCCGTCGTGCTGGCCCAGGCCTTCGCGGCCGCCTTGCCCGCCGACGCCGCCAATGGGTTGGAGGGCCAGATCGTCAACATCGTCGATCAACGCGTGCTGCGTCCCAACCCGCAGTTTTTCAGCTATTCCCTCTCGAAGGCCGGACTGTGGTGGGTGACCCAGACCCTGGCCCAGGACCTGGCGCCGCGCATCCGGGTCAACGCCATAGGCCCCGGCCCTGTGCTGCGGTCGGTGCATCAGGCCCCCGGCGAGTTCGAGGCCGAGGCGGCCGGAACTCTGTTGCAACGCCACGCCAACCCAGGCGAGATCGCCGCCGCCCTGCGCTACCTCATTGACGCAAGGGCGGTCACGGGCCAGATGATCGCGGTCGACGCGGGTCAGCATCTGGGCTGGCGCACGCCGGACATCATCGGTTCCTGAGAGTCTCGCCGTGGCCGCCCAACCCCTGCCCACCGCCCCGAACGACGCGACCCAGCCCAGCCCGGCGCGGATCATCGTCACCAAGGTGTTCGTGCGCGGCCTGAAGGTCGAGGCCTGGATCGGCGTCTATGACCATGAGCACGGCCGCCAACAGCCCTTGGTCATAGATGTCGAGCTCGACGTCGCCGCCAGCCACTGCGAGCAGCTGGGCGACACCGTCAATTACGAGACCATCCTGCAGGCCGCCCTGTCCATCGCCGCCGAGGGCCATATCGATCTGGTCGAGACCTTCGCCGAGCGCCTGGCCCAGGCCTGTTTCGCCGACAGCCGCGTGACCCGTGCCCGCGTGCGGGTCGAAAAGCCCCTGGCCCTGGCCCCCCACGCCGCCGCGGCCGGGGTGGAAATCACCGCCGTCCGGGGGTGAGCCCGCTTTCACACAGCGTCCGCCTCGCCCCCTTCCAGCCGGAAACGGTCTGGACCCTCGAAGGCGCGGAGCTGGTCGAGCGTCGCGGCCCGCGCGAGCAGCGCTTTCCCTTATCGACCCTGACCATCTTTCGCCTGGCCCGGCCGCGCGAGGGCGGCCGCCGGCGGGTGCTGACCTTGGTGTTTGGCCGTCGCAAGACTGTGCTGGCGGCTCACAGCTATGTCGGCCCCGGCCGGTTCGAGGATCGGTTGGCCAGCTTCGCGCTGCTGGTCCGCGCCGTCGCCGGGGTGGCCACCGATCTGGCGCCGCGCGCCCGCTTTGAAATGGCCAGCGTGCTGGCCCCGCGCGAGGGGCTGACCTGGGTGATGGGCCTGCTGGCGGTCGGCACGGTCGCCATGCTGCTGATGGCCTTCAGCCCCGGCATGACCGGCCTGGCGCTGGAGATCGCCGCCCGCATGGCCTTCGTGCTGATCCTGTTGGCTGCGGCGCTACCCTGGCTGGGCCGCGGCGAGGGGCTCGATCCGCAGGCGCTGCCGGAAGACCTGCTGCCGAGCGCTTAGAAATCTGATCGCGCGAGCAGATGCCTCATGGGCCAGATCAGTATCGCCCACCCTCGAAACATTTCATCATCGAGAGCCGTGCATCAAATAGGCGAGAAAGTTGCGGCGCTCATCGCTATCTGCTGCTCTGAGCTGGCTCGCGGCGAACTCGGACAAATCGACCAAGTCTCGTGCCTCGGATCGGGTAATCTTGCCAGACGGCACGTAGTCAGCCCAATGCCGCCGGTCTTGCAGCGAGACGAACACGCTCGCGACGTCGCGAATTTCCTGTGAAACCTGCGTGGCGCCCATCGCCCGCGCCGCCTTGGCCCCCAGCGTGGGTTTGTCAATTGTAGCGCTGCTCTCCTTCATCAACCGATGTTCAAAGCCGCGATACATCGTTTCGTACCTAGGCCTCGCGCGCTGATTGGCGCCAACAAAAGCGTCGCTCGCGCTGCGGAGAATGGAATGGAACAGGGCGTAGTAGGCGGTCGATACAGCGCGCCTCAAACGCGTCTGGTTGGGAGCGCCCTTGTTTGATTCTCCCAGTAGAAGGCGCGCGGTGCTAATCAAACTCTGTGGATCAATCATTCCGCAGAGCCCACTCCTCCGGTCCAAATATCTGGACCAAGGGGTAGCGTTCATCACCGTGTTCGAGAAGAAGATCTCGGATCGCTTGAGAAAAGCGCAACCTTTGCTGCGTCCAGTCCTTCCGATTATTGGGACGCCGCGCCGCGATCTGGACAATCAGCGCGCCGCTCTCGGCGGAGTCGGGATTCTCGTACACATGGACGAAGTCAGGGGTAACGTCCCTGTCGAGTTGTTTCGCGCGCTCCGCGACCTCTCGCTCAAAATTGGCGATGTTTAAATGAGCGTCCATCCTCGAAATCTGGCGTGGCGGTCGTCGAATGTCAAAGAGGATATCCGTCAGACGTGAACCAGATCATCGCGGGAGTGGCCCAAACCCGCCTTACACGACCTTCATTTGCCTTCCGTCGCGTCTTCGACGAGCATCGTCCCATGAGCCCGATCAAAGACCCCGCCGTGCCGCCCGCCCTGCAGGACGACAAGACCCTGCCGGTGATCATCTATATTCTGCTGGCGCTGGGACCGTTCAACGGCTTCACGGCGGTGATTGGCGCGATCCTGGCCTATGTCAGCAAGGCCGCCGCGCCCGAATGGATGCAGAGCCATTACATCTTCCAGATCCGCACCTTTTGGCTGTGGCTGCTGTTCTCGTGCATCGGCGGCGTGCTGGTGATCGCCGGGATCGGCCTGGTCATCCTGGCGGCCGTCGGCATCTGGGCCGCCGTGCGGTGCATCCTTGGTCTGTCCTGGCTGTTGAAGGGCCAGGCCTATCCCACGCCTCGCAACTGGATGATCTGACCATGACCGACATCGCCCCCGCTCCCGACCGCGTCGAGGAGGACAAGGTCCTGCCGATCGTCGTCTATGCCTTGTATCTGCTGGGTTTCACCAACGGCCTGACCTTCCTGGTCGGGCTGATCGTCGCCTATCTCAATCGCGACACAGCCGGGCCGATCAACGCCAGCCACTATACCTTCGCCATCCGCACCTTCTGGCTGTCGATCTGGTGGTTCCTGATCGGCCTGGCCTTGATCTTCGTGGGGTTGGCGCTGCTGGTGCTGCTGATCGGCATCCCGATCATGATCGTGGGCGGCACGATCATGGGGGCCATCAGCGTCTGGTTCGTGGTCAGGACCATCATGGGCCTGGTCTATCTCCTGAAGGGCGAAGCCTATCCCCGCCCCCGCACCTGGCTGATTTGAAGGCGCCTCGCCCGCATGGCGCCCGATAAGGCAGCGCTTGCGCCGGGGGCTTCCCCTGGCGGGTGTGACCGCTCGACGGCGCCCCTCGGCTGCTGTGACGTGCCGCTCCTTACGAACGCGGTCATTGAGGGGGCGACATGATGGCTCGGCTCGTAGGGATCATCCTCGGGGTGATCCTGGCGACATCGGGGTATGTTATCGGCGGTTGGGGCGTCCTGGGGGACTGGGCGCAACACCTCGATCTCGGGCCGTTCGAGCCACACCGGCCGTTCGTGGGCTGGGCGGCGGCGATCACGGGGGCTTTGCTGCTCGTCGCCGCCCTGACCCCGCGACCGAAACCGAAATCGCGGCCCAGGGTCGCGCCGGTCGATCTGGGCGGCGGAGAGCCTGTTCTCGCGCCGATCCTGGCCGTCGAGCCGATTGCCGCCGTCGATGCCCCGGCCGAGGTCATCCCGGAGCCGGTTGAACGGGTCGAACCGCCGTCCATCATCGCGATCGATCCGCCCGGCCAGCCCAAGCTGGCCCTGTCGGAATCCAAGACTGCCCCCGCGCCCACGGTCACGGCCGTGGTCATGACGGCCGCCGACGCACCGACCAAGGTCGCCCCCGTCGAGACCTTCGCCGAACTGCGCGCCAAGCTGATCGCCCTGAGCCGCACCGAGACCTGGCCGGAGGCGGCAAGGGTGCTCAGCCGCATGCTCCGGGTGGCGAGCAACGACCGTGAAAAGGCCCAGGCCAACTGCGATCTCGGCGACTTCGCTCGCGGTCAGGGCCGCCTGGACGAGGCCGCCGAGGCCTATGAGGAAGCCGTCAGCTTCGCCCGCTCAGCCCGCGCCGCTCGGCCAGACGACTTCACCGCCGACGACCTGCTGGCCGGCGCCCTGTCGGGGGTCGGCGACGTGGCCGAGATGGAAGGCCGCCTCAACGAGGCCCTGTCGGCCTTCGAGGAAGCCCTGGCCCTGCGCCGCTCGCACGGCGGCCGCGAGGCGGCCGATCCGGGCGCGCGGCGGGCCTTGTCGGTGTCGCTGGAACGCCTGGCCGACCTGCGCGAGGACCGCGGTCACCGGATGCGGGCCTTGGATCTCTACCGCGAAAGCTACGATGTCGCCTCGCGGCTGGCGGCGGCCGATCCGGCGCGGTTTGGGGCTGACCTGGCGTCGACGCGGGCGCGGTTGGCGGAGCTGGAAGCGAAGGTGGCGGGGTAAGATAGTCCTCCCCCTGTGGTGGAGGAATTACAGGCCTAGGCGTCCACCAGCTCGCGCCGCACCAGCCGGGCGTACTCGTCCATCAGCGACAGCGAGATCGCGGCCGGCTTGAAAGTGAACTCGCCGATCTGCGACACGGGCGTCACCTCAGCGGCGGTGCCGACGATGAAGCACTCGGTGAAGCTGGCCAGTTCCTGCTTCTCGATATGGCGCTCGACCACCTCGATCCCGCGCTGCTTGGCGATGTCGATCACCGTGCGGCGGGTGATGCCGTCGAGGAAACAGTCGGGCGTGGGGGTGTGGATCACGCCATCCTTGATGAAGAACACGTTGGCGCCCGTCGCTTCGGCCACATAGCCGCGGTAGTCGAGCATCATCGCGTCGGCATAGCCTTCCTTCTCGGCGGCGTGCTTGGAGACGGTGCAGATCATGTAGAGGCCGGCGGCCTTGGCGGCGGTCGGCGCGGTGTTGGGCGCGG
>JACMOF010000119.1 GCA_014378155.1 Caulobacter sp.
CAAAAATAGTCGATCGGGCGGAACCCGGCGTTGACCAGCGCGGTCTTGCCACCGCCCTCGGCGTCGTCGATCCGCCCGCCGGCGGCGACAGCCTCGGCGGCGGCCTTGAGGGCGGTGGGAAGGGTGACGGCGGCGGCGCGTTCCTCAGGGCTGAGATAGGCGTTGCGCGAGGAGAGGGCCAGGCCGTCCGCAGCCCGCGCGGTCGGGGCGCCGATGATTTCGACGGGCAGGTCCAGGTCGCGCACCACCCGCTTGATGACCTGGAGTTGTTGGTAGTCCTTTTCGCCGAACAGGGCGATGTCGGCTTGACTCTGGATCAGCAGCTTGGCGACGACCGTAGCCACGCCGCCGAAGAACTGAGGCCTCGCAGCGCCTTCAAGGGGTTCGGAGACGCCCGTCAGGTTGATCGTTGTCGAGAAGCCTGGGGCGTACATCTCGTCGACGCCGGGCGCAAACAGCAGGTCGCAGCCAGCGGCGGCCAGCAGTTCGGCGTCGCGAGCCTCGCCGCGCGGGTACGAGTCGAAGTCTTCGTGCGGCGCGAATTGCTTGGGATTGACGAAGACGCTGGCCACGGTCCGCTGGGCGTGTTGCTGGCCCAGCCTGATCAGCGACAAGTGGCCGTCATGAAGCGCACCCATGGTCGGGATCAGCGCCACGCGATCTCCGGCCGTCTTCCAGCCCCGCACCTCTGCACGAAGGTCGGCGACGGTGCGGACGATTTTCGGGGCCGGGTCAGACACGGCGAACTCCTGCACGAACAGGCGTTGGCTTATGAAGGACAGGGCCTCAAGCGTCCACCTGCGACAATGGGTCCACAGGGAAGCGGGCCGTGGATTGACGTCCAACCCTCTCAGGGCGTCTCTTGCATGTTAATCTTTCGCTAAGAGTCGCCGAGTCGGGCGGAAAGAAGGAAAGACAGCCATGGCCGAGCCGCGCGTCATCGTCGTCGGCAACGAGAAGGGCGGGGCGGGCAAGTCCACGATCGCCGTGCATCTGGCCACTGCCTTGCTGTATGGCGGCGCCAAGGTGGCGTTGATGGACCTGGACCTGCGCCAGTGCTCGACGATGCGGTTTTTCGAAAATCGCCAGGCCTGGGTCGCCGCCAATGGCGTGACCCTGCCCATGCCCATCCAGCAACGCCTGAGCGAGGATGACATCGCCCTGGCGGCCGGCCCGGAAACCGATCAGGTCGAGAAGTTCGAGGCCGCCTTCGTCGCCGCGCGCGACGCCGCCGACTTCGTGCTGATCGACACCCCAGGCGGCGACACCGCCATATCGCGCATGGCCCACGGCCTGGCTGACCTGATCGTCACCCCGATGAACGACAGTTTCGTCGATTTCGACATGCTGGGTCACATCGATCCGGTGACCATGGAACTGCAAAAGCCCAGCCTCTATTCGCTGACGGTGTGGGAAGCTCGCAAGGCCCGCGCCCTGTCGGGTCAGCGCCAGGCGCTGGACTGGGTGGTGCTGCGCAACCGCCTGGCCACCACCGAGGCCCGCAACCGCAAGCGCGTCGAGGATCGCCTGACCGCGCTCTCAAAGCGCGTCGGCTTCCGCATGGGTCCGGGTCTGCGCGACCGGGTGATCTATCGCGAACTGTTTCCGTTCGGCCTGACCATCGCCGACCTGTCGCCCCAGGTGCGTCCGGTGCCGGTGTCGTTGCAGCATCTAGCCGCGCGCCAGGAATTGCGGGCCCTGATGCATTCCCTTGGCCTGTCGGCCTTTTCCGGGGAAACTCTGCTCGCCGCCCAGTAAGTCGGGGCGGCGTCGGGACGGACGCTGAATGTTCTATCTGCTGCTAGGCGGCCTGCTGTTGCTGTTCATCCTGTCGGGTCGCGCCTCGCGCCTCTTGAAGGGGGATGGTTGGCGCGTGGGGGCAGGGGCCTTGGCCATCGTCTCATTCGCCGGCGCGGGTTATGCCGGCGTCCGCCAGGCCTGGGAAGTCTGCATCGTCCTTCTGGTGATCGGCATCTGGACGGCGACCACAGCCAGGCAGCGACCGATCATCCGCAAGGTCGTCGCAAAATCGGATGTCAGCCTGAGCGAGGCGCGCTCGATCCTCGGCGTAGGACCCCAGGCGTCCAAGGCGGAGGTCCAGGCGGCATATGCCCGCCTGATGCGCTTGGCCCATCCGGACAAGGGCGGCACGGCGGGTCTCGCCGCGCAGCTCAACGCCGCGCGAGATCGGTTGCTTGGCGGAAAATAGTCCGCCCTAGAGCATTTCCCGACCTGACTGCGTCAGGCCGTGAGCTCTAATCTTCTGTTTTGACGCATTTTTCTTCACGCGAACCGGAACCGCTTCGCTCGAAAATGCTCTAGCGCGGCGACAGGACCATGCACGGCTGACGCTTGGCGGTGATCGCCTGACAGGCGCCGCGGGCGGCGTCCGCGCTCAGGCCCTGGAATTGAGCGCGGAACGCCCCGCCCGCCGCGCCCTCGACCGCGCCTTCGGCATCGGCGACGAACCTGGCGAAGCGCGAGCGAACCAGCGAGATCTGCTCGCGGGCCAAGGCCTTGGATTGGAAGGCTCCAACCTGCACGCCCCACCCGCCCTTGGTCTTGCTGGGGGCGGGTTTGGCGCTGGCCTGGGCCTGACGCAGTGTCGGCGAGACCTTCATCGGCGGCGCGGCGCGCGGATTGTCGGTGAGCACGATCTTCAGGCCGGCCTGGTCGCCGTCGCCCTCTTCGGAGGAGGGACGCATGATCGGGCCGGTCGGCTCGTCTTCGTACAGGTTGGCGGCGATGGTCGTGCGTTCGCCGCGCGAACGACGCTTCATCACATCGAAGCCCGTGGTCAACAGGTCTTCCATGTTGTTGTCGCGCCAGGCGGTCGAGGATCCGCCCAGGACCACGGCGATCAGTCGCCGTCCATCCTTCACGGCCGACCCGGCGAGGTTGTAACCAGAAGCGTTCGTGTAGCCGGTCTTCAGGCCGTCGAAGCCAGGCATGCTGGTCAGCAGACGATTGTGGCCGCGGATGTAGTTCCCCCGGAAATTGAAGCCGGTGATGCTGAAGTAGGAATAGTACTGCGGGAAGTCGCGCATCGTGGCCCGGGCCAGGATCGCCAAGTCACGGGCGGTGCTGATCTGGCGGCTGTCGGGAAGGCCCGAGGCGTTGACGAACCGGCTGTTGCGCATTCCCAATTCCTGACCACGCAAGGTCATCAGAGCAGCGAAGCGGCCTTCGCTGCCGCCGATTCGTTCGGACATGGCGACGGCGACGTCGTTGGCCGACTTCACGGCCATGGCGCGAATCGCTTCGTCCACGCTGACACTGTCGCCGACGGGCAGACCCAGTTTGGTCGGCGCCTGAGCGGCGGCGTGCGAGGAGATTGGCACTCGGTCGGTGAGCTTCAGGCGGCCTTCGCTAAGCGCCTCGAAGGTGAGGTAAAGCGTCATCACCTTGGTGACCGACGCGGGGTAGCGGGGGCTGTCAGCCCTTTTATCATAAAGCATTTCGCCGGAATTGGCGTCGATCACGATCGCCGCGTATTTTGGCTCGGCGGTGTTGAGTTGCAGATACGGGATCTGGGCCGCAGCCGTGTTCGGGGCGACCAGACCGCACAGCAGCGCGCTGGCAAGGCCAGCGGCGGCGAGAACAGAACGGGCGGACTTAAGCTTGGCGAACATGATCAATGCGTCCGTCTGAACTGAGCGGTTCCGCACCGCCACACGCGTACCCTAACATGCGCGTTGCCGCCTTACGCCAAAGTAAACAACTGGTGAGCGATTTCGCCGCGGACATGGATCTTTTCAAGGCGTTGCAGCGAAGCTTCAGCCCGCTGGCGATTGTTTCCGTTACGTAATGGTGCGCTGCACAAAAATCTTGACTGCTGCACTGCAACATGACACACCGGCGTTGTCCCAAATGCATGGGCGGGATCGTCGGTCCTGATCGTGCCCCGCCCTTTGCCAGGAGCTCCCCCATGGCCGCCGCCGAAACCTTGAAGAACACCGCTGAGCAATTCAGCACCGCCTCGAACCAAGCGTTCAAGGATGGCGTGGAAAAGTCCCTGGCCGCCCTGGCCGACGCCAACACCCAGTCGAAGAAAAACCTGGAAGCTGTCGTCGCCTCGGTAACCGCCGCCACCAAGGGCGCTGAAGCCCTCGGCGCCCAAGCCTTCGCCTATTCGAAGAAGGCCGCCGAAGACCAAGTGGCCGCCGCAAAGTCGCTGGCCGGCGCCAAGAGCGTCCAAGAAGCCGTCGAGCTGCAAACCGCTTGGGCCAAGTCGGCCCTGGAAGCCTACATCGCCCAGATGAGCAAGGCTTCGGAGATCGTCTCGGCCTCGATCAAGGACTCGGTCAAGCCGCTGAACGAACGCGTCACCGCGACAGTCGAAAAGCTGCAAGCCGCGCGCTAAACCTTCTGGCCTTCGGGTCATTAAAAACGCAGTTCAAGAGGCCCGGACCGGGAACGGTTCGGGCCTTTTTTCTTGTCCTGTCAGCGTGCGGCGCTAAGCATGGGCTCCAGTCTTTGGAGCGTATGATGTCGAAGGTCGAAGAGCGTCTGACGGAGCTGGGAATCGTGCTGCCGCAACCGGTCGCTCCGGTGGCCAACTATGTTCCGTTCGTCCAGACCGGGAACCTGATCCACATCTCCGGCCAGATCTCGCTCGACGCCAATGGCGGCCTCAAGGGCACGGTGGGGACCGACGTCGATCTCGAAACGGCCCAGCAAGGCGCGCGGCTTTGCGGTATCAATCTGCTGGCCCAGATGAAGCTCGCCACCGGTGATCTGGACCGAGTGAAGCGAGTGGTCAAGCTGGGCGGCTTCGTCCAGGTCAGCCAGGACTTCACCGACATCCCCAAGGTCATCAACGGCTGCTCGGACCTTATGGTCGAGGTGTTTGGCGACGCCGGACGCCACGCTCGCTCGGCGGTGGGGGTCTACAGGTTGCCGCTGGGCTTCTCGGTCGAGGTTGACGCCGTGGTCGAGGTGTTCTGATGCGCGCCCGGCCAAGACCCGAAGCCCAGGCGTTCGGCGAGGCCTGGGAGCGGCTGTTCGAACCGGCCATCGCGCATCGGGGCCTGTGGACGCCGGGCGGCTCGCCGGAAAATTCGCTAGCCGCCTTTCAGGCCGCCTGCGCCGGCGGCTACGCCATCGAGCTGGACGTGCAACTGACCGCCGACAATCACGTGGTGGTCTTTCATGACGACCACCTGGAGCGACTGACAGGCGCGGTGGGCAAGCTGCGGGATCATACCGCTGCTGACCTGGAACGACTGACGCTGTCGGGCACGGATGAGACCATTCCCAGCCTGGCGGACGCCCTGACGGTGATAGGCCACCGGGCCATGGTCTATATCGAGCTCAAGACCCCGTTCGGTGAGGTAGGCGAGCTCGAAAAGCGGGTCTCCGACATCCTGCTCGACCACAACGGCCCGACAGCCGTGATCGGCTTCAATCCCTATTCCCATGCCTGGTTCGCCGAGCACCAGCCGCAGATCCTGCGGGGCTTGGACAGCTACGGCTGGGCCGACGAGAGCGCCCGCAGGCTGGCCCCGGAAATGCGCAAGTCGCTCGCGGCGCTGGAGCATGTCGAGATCGCCCGGCCCGACTTCCTGGCCTTAGGCATGGACATGTTGCCCAGTCCACGCGCCGATCTGCTGCGGGCCAAGGGCATGCCGATCATTGCCTGGACCGTGCGCTCGGCTGAGCAGTGGGACAGCGTCAGCGACCATTGCGACAACATGATCTTCGAGGGTTTCGCCGCGTGACAGCCGTCAAGGCGGAGGTGCGCATCCATCGGCGCATCGTCGAGATCGGCCGCGAGGCCTGGGACGCCTGCGCCGGGCCATGCGGCGATCCGTTTGTCAGCTTCGATTTCCTCCACGCCCTGGAAGAGAGCGGCTGCGCCGTCGATCGCACCGGCTGGGCGCCGCATCATCTCAGCGTGCTGGACGAGGACGGCCGTGTCGCGGCGGTCATGCCGCTCTATCTGAAGTCCCACAGCCAGGGCGAATATGTCTTCGACCACAGCTGGGCCGACGCCTACGAGCGGGCCGGGGGGCGCTACTACCCCAAACTGCAGTGTTCGGCGCCGTTCTCGCCGGTCACCGGGCCGCGGCTGATCGTCCGGCCGGATATCGATATAGACGATGGCCGCTCGGCCCTGCTGGGCGGGGCCCTGACCCTATGCGACCGGCTCGAGGCGTCGTCCCTGCACGTGACGTTTCCGAAGGCCGATGAGTGGGCCTGGATGGGCCAGCGCGGCATGCTGCTGCGGCAGGACCAGCAATATCACTGGTACAACAACGGCTATGCCACCTTCGACGACTTCCTGGCGGCATTGTCGTCCAATCGCCGCAAGACCATTCGCCGCGAACGGCGTGACGCCCAGGCCGGCCTGGAGATCGTTGCGCTGACCGGAGACGCGCTGACCGAGGATCACTGGGACGCATTCTTCGGCTTCTACATGGACACCGGCGGCCGCAAGTGGGGCCGGCCCTATCTGAACCGGGCCTTCTATTCGCTGCTGGGCGAACGAATGGCCGACAAGGTCTTACTGATCATGGCGCGCCGTCCCGGCGGTCCGTGGATCGCCGGCGCCTTGAACCTGATCGGCGGCGATTGCCTCTACGGCCGCCACTGGGGCTGCGCCGAGGACGTGCCGTTCCTGCATTTCGAGCTGTGCTACTATCAGGCCATCGAGCACGGCATTCGCCTTGGCCTGCCGCGCGTCGAGGCCGGCGCCCAGGGGCAGCACAAGATCGCGCGGGGCTATCTGCCCAGCCCGGTCTATTCCGCCCACTGGATCGCCGACCCCGCCCTGCGCGAGCCGGTGGCGCGCTATCTGGAGCGGGAGCGCGAGGCGGTCAGCGCCGAGATCGAGATGCTGACCGAAGAATTCTCGCCGTTCCGCGAAGAACGCTAGAGCATTTCCCGACCTGACTGCGTCAGGCCGTGAGCTCTAATATTTTGTTTTGACGCATTTTTCTTCACGCGAACCGGAACCACTTCGCTCGAAAAATGCGCTAGCCCAGATTGGTCGCGGCGACCTTGTCCTTGTAGTCGGCCTTCGGGTCGCGCCCGAGCAGCATCTTGACGCCCGCGAACAGGCTATGCTCGTTCAACCAGATCTGACCTTGACCGGCGTCGAAGCGTAGCAGGCGGATCTTGGGATCGTCCTTGCCCGCGAACCAGGCGGCGACGAAGGGATTCCACAGTCGGTCGATGGTGGCGCGATCGGTGTCGATCTCCAGGTCGCCCTCGACCGAGGCGAACAGGTCGTGGCCCTTGGACACGAAATGCAGATCGGCCCGGCTCTTGGTCGTCAGGGCCGAGACGAGGTCGGTCTCCGACGAGCTGAAGAACCAGATCGGACCGCCCTCGTCACTTTCGGTTTGCGCGGTCATGGGTTGAGCCCGGCCGCCTTCGACCCCCGTCAGGCCGACCATGGCCGTCCTGTCGGACTTCAGCGACTTCCAGAACTTGGTGACGATTTCAGCTTCATTGGACATGGACGTTCCTCCGTTCGCTAGCCAACGAAGGGGCGCGGCGACCGTTCCTCGAAAGGCTTCAGGAATTTTCCCAGGCGGCCTTGAGCAGCCCCTTAAGGTCCTCATCGACCTCGGACGGCGCGGCGAGGACGAGCTTGGCCTTTAACCGTTCGGACCAGCCTTCGTTCTTGGGTGGGATGAGGCGAGGTGAAACATCCGGCGCTGCGGCCGGGCCCAGCATCACCACGCCGCCCCTGGCCAGCTTGGCCGCGGCGAACTGGAAGCCGCGCGACCAGACGGTGAAGGCCTTGCGCTGGCCCGTGATCAGGCCTGGCAAGTCGGCGACGACCTTTTCCAGGGCTTCGAGGATCGCGGCGGAGGCGGGATCGGTCCATAGAGCCGCGCGCTGCGCGCCGACGTCCTCGCCGATCCTGTTGGCCTCTGGAAAGGCTTCG
>JACMOF010000120.1 GCA_014378155.1 Caulobacter sp.
AGAAAATGGCGCGCCCGGAACGATTCGAACGTCCGACCCTCAGATTCGTAGTCTGATGCTCTATCCAGCTGAGCTACGGGCGCGCATTGCCTTTCGGCGAGGCGGGGGAGATAGCCCGTTCACCGGTGGGGCGCAAGCGGGTTTTCATGCAGATGGGGGGAAGTTTGTGGAGAACCAGGGCGGGGGCTTGACCCGCAAGGCCGCGCTCCCCTTTTGAAAGACCTGGACGACCTTGGCCGCGCGTGGATCCGCGCTGGTGCGGGCGCCGTTCGCTTACCGACCTTTCGACGGAAGTCCGCCCATGCGCTTGATCGCCCCCCTGGTTCTCGCCTTGCTCGCCGGTTGCGCGCCCCTGGCGGCCGTGACGCCGGAACCGGCGATGGCCGCGACGCCGATCGCCGCGACGCCCGTCTATTCGCCGCGGGGCATGGTCGCCGCCGCCAATCCGCTGGCGGTCGCGGCGGGGCTGCGGGTGCTGCGCGATGGCGGGTCGGCCGTGGATGCGGCGGTGGCGGTGCAATCGGTGCTCGGTCTGGTCGAGCCGCAAAGCTCGGGCCTGGGCGGCGGATCGTTCATGGTGTTCTACGACGCCAAGACCGGCAAGGTGACCGCCTATGACGGTCGTGAGAAGGCTCCGCGGGCGGCCACGCCGCAGCTTTTCATGGGACCGGACGGCAAGCCGCTGGACTTCGTCACCGCCCTGCTTTCCGGCCGCTCGACGGGCGTGCCGGGGGCTGTGGCCATGCTGGCCCAGGCCCAGAAGGAGCACGGCAAGGCGGCGTGGGGCACGCTGTTCAAGGACGCCGAGGCCCTGGCCGATGGCGGCTTTACCGTCAGTCCACGCCTGGCCGGGATGATCAACAGCCCGCGCATTCCGGAGAACGTCGCGCCCGACGTCATCACCTATTTCACCAAGCCGAACGGCCAGCGCTACCAGGCCGGCGACACGCTGAAGAACCCGGCCTACGCCGTCACCCTGCGCAGCCTGGCCGCCAAGGGGCCCAGCGCGCTCTATGACGGCCCGCTGGCCCAGGCGATCGTCGATCGACTGCATCAGGGCGAGCTGTCGTCGAGCATGACACTGGCCGATCTGAAGGCCTACAGGCCGCGCTCGGCCGACGCCCTGTGCCGGCCGTGGAAGGTCTATACGGTCTGCGTGCCCAACCCGTCGTCGAGCGGCGCGTCGCTGCTGCAGGCCTTGATGATGCTGGAACACACCGACATCGCCACGCGTGGGCCGACCGATCCGACAGCCTGGACGCAGATGGCCGAGGCCGAACGGGTGATGTACGCCGACCGCGACCGCTATATCGGCGATCCGTCCTTCGTGAAGGTTCCGGTCGAAGGCCTGCTGGACCCCGCCTATGTGGCGGAGCGCGCGAAGCTGATCGGCACGAGCGCGGGTCCGGCGCCCACCTTTGGCCTGCCCAGGGGCGCCCCGGTCGTGGGCGCGGACTCGACGCGTGAGCCGGCCGGCACGACCCACATGGTCATCGTCGATCCGCAGGGCAATGTGGTGTCAATGACCACCACGGTCGAGAGCGTCTTCGGCTCTGGCCGGATGGTCGGCGGCTTCTTCCTCAACAACCAGCTGACCGACTTCAACTTCGACCCGAAAGACCGCGACGGCGCCCCCGGGGCCAACGCCGTGGCCGGCGGCAAGCGGCCGCGCTCGTCGATGGTTCCGGTCATCGTGCTCGACAAGGACGACAAGTTCCTGGCGGCCCTGGGTTCGCCAGGCGGCTCGGCGATCCTGTCCTATAATCTCAAGGCCATGGTCGGGGTGTTCGACTGGGGCCTGTCCATGCAGCAGGCGATCAACCTGCCCAATATCGTGGCGCGCGGCGACAGCTTCTCGGCCGATGTCGAGAAGTTCGGGCCGGAGATGACGGCGGCTCTGCAGGCGCGGGGCGTGGCCATCCGTACCGGCCAGAACGAGACCTCCGGCCTGCATGGCGTGATCGTCCGGCCGGGTGGCGTGCTGGAAGGCGGGGCGGATCCTC
Source organism: Caulobacter sp. (assembly GCA_014378155.1). GTDB lineage: Bacteria > Pseudomonadota > Alphaproteobacteria > Caulobacterales > Caulobacteraceae > Caulobacter. The sequence continues at coordinate 2,004 of JACMOF010000120.1, forward strand.
GGCGCGAGGGCGTGGCCAAGGGGCTGTAGGGGGGCTGTAGGGGGGCTCTGCGTTCTTCGAGGCTTGCCTAGAGCATTTTTCGAGCGAAGTGGTTCCGGTTCCCGTGAAGAAAAATGCTCTAGGGTTTGGAGTTCGCCTTGGGCTTCACCGGGGCCGGCGCCGGCTCGAGCACGCCTGCCAAGGTCAGGTCGAACACCGAGCCGCCCGGTCCTGTCTCGACGAGCGCCAGATCGCCGCCATGGCCTTGGGCCAGCTCACGAGCGATCGCCAGGCCCAGGCCCGTGCCGCCCCGCCGCACCGAGCCGACGAACGGCTGGAAGAGGTTGTTGCGAGCCCTTTCCGGCACGCCCGGGCCATCGTCCGACAGGCGCAGCACGCTCATGCCGTCGACGCGGCGCAATTCGACAAAGACCTTGCCCTTGCCCCCGCGATCGGGGGAGCCCTCGATGGCCTCGCGAGCGTTGCGCAGCAGGTTGGTCAGGATGCGATGCAATTGATCGGGATCGGCCAGCACCTGCTCGCGGGTCTCGATGACGGTCTCCAAAGCCACCCCGGTCGGCAGCAGGCCCGAGTCCTCGGCGGCCATGTCGAGGGCGGCGCGGAGCGGCAGCGGTCGGACCAGCGGCGCGGGCTCCTTGGACTTGCCATAGGCCATGACATCGGTGGCCAGGGTGATGGCGCGGTCGAGGGCGCGTTCGAGACGCGGCAAGGCCTGGGCGACCTTGGGATCGCCGAGCGCGGCCAGGCGGTCCGACGCCATCTGGGCGCTGGTCAGCATGTTGCGCAGGTCGTGATTGATCTTGGCCACCGCCTCGCCCAGGGCGGCCAGGCGGGCCTTGGCCTGCAGGGCGGTGATCAGGTCGGTCTGCATCAGGTCGAGCTCGCGCTCGGCGCGGCCGATCTCGTCGCGGCGGCGCGAGACCACGACGCGGGCGCGAGCGTCCTCGGGGTCGGCGCGGAACCGCTCCATGGCCTGGGTGATGCGCTGCATCGGGCGCACCAGCAGGAAGTTCAGCGATAGATAGATCAGCCCTCCCGCCAGCAAGGCGACGAACAGGGTCACCGCCGCCAGCCGGCCGAAATAGCCAATCAGCTGGGCCTTCAGCGGGCCGTCGGGCAGCACGATCTCGACGAACTCGGCTTCCTGGCGGAAACGCGGCTCGGCCATCACCCGCACCATGCTGCCCGGCGCGCTCTTCAAGGTGAAGAACGGGGCGGCGAGCCACGAGCCGGAGTTCTGGCGGCGCAGGTCCACGAGATAGGGCGGCTTGATCTTGAGGCCGCGCGGCTCGGTGGGCAAGACCAGGCGGCGGGCGCCATCGACCTCCAGGGCGACGATCACCACACCAGCCTGGTCCAGCAATTGCTGGGAGACCTTGTCGGTGATCCGGCGCTCGGGGTCGGCGTCGGCGATGGTCGAGGCCAGCTCGGCGGCGCGGACCCGATCCAGCAGCCACTGCTTCTCGAAGTCGGCCAGGGCCGGTGGCAGGATGAAGGCGCCGGCGATCGCCACGAACAGGGCGGTCAGCAGCAGCAGGCGCGCCGACAGGCCGCCGGGCCACGGGAAGCGACGCCCTGGCTTTCCCCCTGACGGGGGCGGTTCGGTCTCTGACGACGTGACCGGCTCGGCCATCTGTCTGGGTTACTTCACGTCTGAGGCTTCGGCAACGCGCCGGTTACGCCAATAGCGCCAGAGCGGCGGCAACAAGGCCAGGGCGCCCATGGCCACGATCGGCAGATAGATGCGCGGCGAGAACAGGCTGTGCATCGTCACCGGCTCGCCGCTCGCGAAGAAGTGGCCCAGGCCCGCGCCGATCCCAGCATAGACGAACGAGCTGGGAATCATGCCCAGGAACGAGGCCAGCAGATAGGTGCGCAGGGGGATGTTCATCAGCCCGGAGGCGACATTGACCAGCAGCAGCGGAAAGGCCGGGATCAGCCGCAGGGTCAACAGGTAAGAGAAGGCGTCGGCCTTGAACCCTTCCTCAACCCGCGCCAGCAGAGCCCCGGGCTTACGGCGCAGGAAGTCGCCGAAAGCCGTGCGGCAGACCAGATAGACCACGGTCGAACCGCCGGTGGCGCCGGTCACCGCCACGCAGCCGCCGCCGATCGGCCCGAACAGAAAGCCGCCGGTCAGCGAGAGGATCAGCGCGCCCGGAAGCGAGATCGAGACGGTGGCGACATAGATGAGGATATAGATCGCCGCACACTTCAGCGGATTGGCGTGGGCGTAGGCCTGCAGCGCCGTACCTTGGGCCTGCAGGGTCTCTAGCGACAGCCTGCCGGCCAGGCCCGTGCCCAGGGCAAGGGCCAGCAGGAGGAGGAGGGCCGCCAGGGGCCCGAAGCGACGTAGCCACGTCAGGGCGGCGTCGGGGGTCATGCAGTCCCGATCGCGTCGGTGACCGAGGCGAAGCCCTCGGCCCGGAGCCGGGCGGCCAGGTCGCGCTTGATGCGGCGGACCAGTCCCGGGCCGCCATAGACCAGGGCCGAATAGAGCTGTATCGCGCAGGCCCCGGCTTTGATCTTGGCCAGGGCGTCGGCGCCGCTGGCGACTCCGCCGGCCCCGATCAGCGCCAGGTGACCGCTGTTGACGGCGTGGAAGCGGGCGATCATGGCGTTGGAGGCGGCCAGCAGGGGCTGTCCCGACAGGCCGCCGCTTTCGGTGGCGTGCGGCGACCTCAGACCGCCGGGGCGGGCGATGGTGGTGTTGCTGACGATGATTCCGTTCAGGCCATTGGCCTTCACCGTCTCGACAATGGCCTCGACCTCGCCGTCCTCCAGGTCGGGCGCGACCTTCAGGAAGATCGGATAGTCCACCGTCCCTGCAGCCTTCAGCAGGCCGCGCGCCTCGGCCAGCTTGCCCAACAGGTCCTGAAGCGCCGCCTTGGTCTGCAGAGCCCGCAGGCCTGGGGTGTTGGGCGACGAGATGTTGACGGTGAAATAGTCCGACAAACCCCACAGGCGGGTCAGGCCGGTGACATAGTCGGCGATGCGGTCGGTCGCGTCCTTGTTGGCCCCGATATTGGCCCCGACGATACCGCGCGTCCGCTGCGCCTTCAGCGTCGACAGGCGGGCGGCGAACGGCTCCAGGCCTTCGTTATTGAAGCCCATGCGGTTGATCACCGCCTGGTCCTGCGTCAGGCGAAAGAGCCGCGGGCGCGGGTTTCCGGCCTGGGCCAGGGGCGTGACCGTGCCGCATTCGACGAAGCCGAAGCCGGCC
>JACMOF010000121.1 GCA_014378155.1 Caulobacter sp.
ACTAGGTCATGGTCGAGCAAGCGCTCATCGGCCTCATCGGCGGCATGAGCTGGGAAAGCTCGGCGCAGTACTATCGGCTGATCAACGAGGGCGTTCGCAATCGCGTCGGCGGGGTGGCCTCGGCCCGCAGCCTGATGTGGTCGTTTGACTTTGCGAAGATCGAGGCCCTGCAGCACGTCGGCGACTGGGACGCCCTGGCCGGCGAGCTGGTGGTGGCCGCCCAGGCGCTGGAGCGCGGCGGGGCCGACTTCCTGGTGCTATGCACCAACACCATGCACCGCTGCGCTTGGGCCATCGACGCGGCGGTCAAGATCCCGCTGCTGCATATCGCTGATCCAACGGCCCAGGCGATCCAGGCGGCGGGCCTGACGCGGGTTGGCCTGCTGGGCACGGCCTTCACCATGGAGCAGGACTTCTATCGCGGCCGGCTGGCCGACAGGTTCGGCCTGGAGGTGCTGATCCCCGAGGTCGAGGACCGCGCCGCAGTGCACGACATCATCTATCGCGAGCTGGTGACCGGTCAGGTGCTGGACGCCTCCCGCGAAGTCTATCGCGCGGTGATCGCACGGTTGGTGGAGCGTGGAGCGCAGGCGGTGATCCTGGGCTGCACGGAGATCATGCTGTTGGTCTCGCAGGCCGACAGCAGCGTTCCGTTGTTCGACACGACGGCGCTGCATGCGCAGGCGGCGGTGGAGATGGCGCTGGGCGGACCGAGCTAGAGGGTCCTCCCCCTGTGGGGGAGGACTTCTACCCCCGCCCGTATCTCATCCGCGCCAGGGCCCCCGCCACCTCGGCCATCAGGTTCATCGGCTTGACGCCGGCCTTCCACTTCTCGAAGGCCATGACGTTGTCGATTCTCGCGTCCAGGTGCTGCAGCGCCGACTCGCGGCCCGACGCCATGTCCACCGCCAGGGTCGAGACCAGGATGCCCGACAGGATCGCGCGCTTGGAATAGTGATTCTCGTCGGTCGCCGTGTCGCCCGCCCAGCGCCACAGCACGTCGGCGCTCTCCCAGACCAGGGTCATGGCGAGGGGCATGTTGGTCGGAAAGGCCAGGAAGGCGGCCAGTTTTCGCAAGGCCTCGGCATCGCCGACCGCAGCGTCCAGTCGCGCCACGACGCCTCGGCGGATCTTGTCGCGAATCTTCAGGGAGGCCGGGTCCAGGGCGCTCAGCGACGCCAGGGCGGCCTTGTCGTGGCGGCGCGACAGCAGGGCGGCCAGGTCCTTGGGGCCTTGCGGCAAAAGGAGTTGCGCCTCGCCGGCATTGAGGCCGGCGGCCATGGCGGCGGCCTTGGCCATGCCAGCGTTCCAGCCCAGGCGCGGGGCCAGGCGCAGGGCCTCGTCCAGCACGCGTTGCTCGGTGATATCGGACCAGTCCGCGGTGTCGCTCATGAATCCGAGTCTATACGGGAGTTTAGGCCGCGTCGCGATGGACAGAGCCCCATCCCTCTGCTATCAGCCGCCCCTCGTTTCCCGGAAGCCCCCCTTCCGGGTTTATCAGGTTTTGTTCGCCCGCCCGGCCCCTGAGAGGGACTCGGGACATTGGTCGGGCCGTCGAATGGAGAGAGACCCCTGGTCCAGATTTTCGTCCGCGACAACAACGTCGATCAGGCCCTCAAGGCCCTGAAGAAGAAGATGCAACGCGAAGGCTCGTTCCGCGAAATGAAGCGGCACGTGCACTATGAGAAGCCGTCGGAAAAGCGCGCCCGTCAAAAGGCCGAAGCCGTCCGTCGCGC
>JACMOF010000122.1 GCA_014378155.1 Caulobacter sp.
GCGGCGAGGCGCTGGATGCCACGGTCGCCATCGGGGCGGCGTGTGTGACGGCCCACGGGTACCGAAATCCTCGAACACGTCCAGCAACTAGAAGGCCGACAGGGCGAGGCCCCCATAATCCAGGCCACTGACCGCCTGGCCGATGCGCACCCCCTGGGCCTTGGGCGAAGTCCCGTGGTGATCGGCGTCGAACACCGACTGCAGGACACGCCAGGCAGCGAAGGCGGCCAGGCCGCAGCCGACGGCGGTAATCAGTACCTATCCCAGGGGCCAGTCCGCCCAAGCGCGCAACACGCCCGTCGCGCCCTCGGCGCTGGGCGCTGGGCGTCCGATCTGTGGCGGCCAGCAACACGATGGCGCCAATGCCCAGATACACCAGGCCCCGCGCGGCAAAGCCAAGGCGCGAGGCGATCTCGATGAGCTTGGGCAGGTCCAGCCGGCGCCGCTTGATGTCTGCTTTCCTGAACGCGCATGAGGGCGCGGGCGCCGCTAACGGCCAGGTCGAAATGGTGTTCCGGGCATGGAGGCTGGCATGGTTCGAAGCATGGCGTCCTGGCCTCAGATCGCCGCTCTCAAATCCCCTCATCCCGACTTTCGCCGAGATGAGGAGAATGGAGGACGGTTTCGCTGTGAATCGAACCGATTCTATAGCGCGATCTGCGCCCGTTCCGTCGCCACGATGAAGCCGCCGCCCAGCACGCGTTCGGGATCGGCGGGGTCGTAGAGCACGCAGGCCTGGCCGGGGGCGACGCCTTCTTCCAGGACGTCGAACACCAGGCGCGGCTGGCCATCGACCAGGGCCAGATGGCCCGGGACGGGTTCGCGGGTCGAGCGAACGCGGGCCAGCACTGGCGCGCCAGCCGCAGCGGCGGCTTCCAGGCTGTCCTCAGCGCCCAGCCAGTTCGCCTCCTTCAGCGATAGCGCCTGGGTCAGCAGCGCCTCGCGCGGCCCGACGATCACCTGGCGCTTGTCGGCGTCAATCTTCACCACGAACAGCGGGTCGCCGACCGCGATGTTCAGGCCCCGGCGCTGGCCGATGGTGTAGCGGGTGACGCCCTCGTGGCGGCCCAGCACGCGGCCGTCGATGTGCACCAGGTCACCGGGGATCGCGCCGTGCGGCCGGATGCGGTCGATCACCGTGGTGTACTTGCCCTCGGGCACGAAACAGATGTCCTGGCTGTCGGGCTTGTCGGCCACGGTCAGGCCCAGGGCGGCGGCCACCTGGCGCACCTGGCTCTTGGGCATGCCGCCCAGCGGGAAGCGCAGGAATTCCAGCTGCTCGGCCGTGGTGGCGAACAGGAAGTAGCTCTGGTCCTTCGAAGGATCGGCCGCACGCCGCAGCTGCGGGCGGTTGCCGCCGCCGGTCATCGTCCGCTGCACATAATGCCCGGTCGCCATGGCCTCGGCGCCCAGATCCCGCGCGACATCCAGCAGGTCGCGGAACTTGACCGTCTGGTTGCAGCGCACGCAGGGGATCGGCGTCTCGCCGCGCAGATAGGCGTCGGCGAACTCCTCGATCACCTGTTCCTTGAAGCGGCTCTCGTAGTCGAGAACATAGTGCGGAATGCCGATCCGCTCGGCGGCCATCCGGGCGTCCAGGATGTCCTGGCCGGCGCAGCAGGCGCCTTTCTTGGTGATCGCCGCGCCATGGTCATAGAGCTGCAGGGTGACGCCCACCACGTCATAGCCGGCCCGGGCCAGCAGGGCGGCGGTGACGGTGGAGTCCACGCCCCCCGACATCGCCGCGACGATCCGCGTCCCGACCGGCAGGCCGACGGCCGCGCGCGCCTGCTCGACGGCGCGGTCGAGGATGGCGGGGTCGGTCTTGGCTGTGTCGAAGGTGGCGATGTCGGCGTCCATCGCGGCCATATAGCGGTTTGGGGTGCGTTTTGCGAGGTTGTGTGGGGGAGCGCTGACGCCCCCACCGTCACGATGCGTATTCGCATCGCGCCACCTCCCCCGCTTTGCGCGTGAGGTGGCGCGAAGCGGACGGAGGGGGCGTCCTGCGCCTTTGACTACTTCAGCACGTTCAGCAGCGACGAGCTCTGCAAGGACGCGAACACCTGGGCCGAGGCCTGGACGGCCAGCTTGGCGGATTCCAGGCGGGTGATGGCCTCGGCCATGTCGACGTCGGTGATGCCGCCGACCATGGTCTTCAAGGTGTCGGCCCGATTGGAAAGGTCGGTCTTGGCGGTGTCGAAGCGCGCCTGGTTGAGGCCGTTCTTGGCCTGGTCGGTCGTCAGGGTGGTCTTCACCGCGTCGAAGGTCGGCAGCAGGCCGGACAGGAAGGTGGACTGGGCCTGGGTCAGCTTGCCGGTGAACGGGCCGTTGACGTCGACATAGGCCTGGACCTGCTTGAAGGCGTTGAACACGCCGGTGCCCAGCTTGTCGGCCAACACGCCGGTGTCGACCGAGGTGGTGTCGTCGATGCGGTTGCTGGTGATGTATTGGTCGTTCTGAAACAGCGAGGCGGTGCTGGCCGCGGCGGTCAGGTCGGGCATGCTGGTGGCCGTGGTCGCTTGGGTGTCGGACTTGGCGCCCGAGAACAGGTAGCGGCCGTTGGACTTGGCGTTCAGCCCCTGGATCACATCGCCAAACGCGCCGCTCAAGGCCTGCATCATGGTTTCGGCGCTGCCGGCGGCGACGGCGTTGGCGATCGAGTCCCGCGCGCTCTGCATGCCGTCCGAGATCTGGCCGATCGAGGTGTCCTGCATGTCCAGGCGATTGGCGACCTGGGTGGACTGCTCCAGGAAGCCGGCGACCTTGGCTTGGGCCGAGCGCATTGCGGTCAGCACCTCCGCGTTCTTGGCGTAGCCCTTGAGGTCGGTGGCGTTCTTCTGGCTGGAAACCTGCTCGCCGGCGGTGTTCTGCAGAACCTGCGCGCGCATCAGGTTGCTGGTCATCACGCCGAAATTGCCGGAGGTGGAGACGCGGGTCATGGCTTAACCTCAAACGATGCCGACAAGGACATCGTACATGTCCTTGGTCGCCTGGATCAGGCGGGCGGAGGCGTTGAACGCCTGCTGAAAGGTGGTGAGATTGACGAGCTCCTCGTCGAGATTGACGCCCTCCTGCGACTGGCGCTGGGCGTTGACCTCGGTCTGGACGGACTCGGCGGCTTCCTTGCGGCTGATCGCGGCGGCCGACTTGCGAGCGATCGAGCCGCTGAAATCGGCAGCGTAGGTCAGGACGCTCTTCTTCGACCCCGCCGCTTCGCCGGCCTGGGCGAAGCTGGCGAGGCTGTCGCCGGCCTTGGCCAGGGCCAGGGCTCCGCGGCCATCGCCGACCGCCAGGGCAGGCGCGCCGGCCGCCACGGTCAGGTTGAGTTTGGCGAACGGCAGCCTGGACGGGTCGGACTTCATCGCCGGATCGACCTTGTACAGGCCGCCCCGCGTGCTGCGCTCGCTCAGGCCCACGCCGAACAGCTGGCTGAGCGAAGGACCCGAGACGCCGCGCTGGGTGGTGTCTTCCACGACCGACAGGCTGACGGGCGAGGCGGTGTTGGAAGTGAAGCTCAGCTCGCCCTTCGCGCCGAGGGCGAAGGCGCCATAGAGGCCAATGCCGTTGTTGCGCGAGTTCAGCGCGTCGATCGTCTCCTGCATCGTGCCCGTCCCCGTGGGGATGGTCACCTGCACGTCGCGGATACGGCTGCCGTCGGTGTCGGTCATCCGAAGCGTGATGGTCTGGCCGGGCGCGAAGCCGCTCTGGTCGCTGGCGACCATGCCTGTCTCGTAGGGCGAGTAGCCGCTGTTGCGGACCACGTCATTGAGGCCAAAGAATTGGCTGAAGCCCTTGCCGGCCTTGGTCGAAGGGGTGGTGGCGTCGTCGGCGATGGCGATGCCGTTGGTCGAGAGCGTGGTGTTGAGGCTCAGCGACCCATTGGCGAAGGAGGCCGTGGCCGTGCCGCCCAGGGCGGTATTCAGTTGAGTGGTGAAGTTGGCGTTGGTGAAGGCCGGCCCGGCCGCGCCGTTGACCGTCATCGTCCCGGCGGTGAAATCCACATCGACGCGCTGGACGATCGCGCCCGCAGCGTTGGTCACGGCGATGGTGGTCTTGCCGGTGAAGTTCTTGAAGGCGGTGGCCGGATCCAGGCCGGTGTTCTTGCCGGTCATGGTGGCCGGGGCGGGGACCGAGCTGGAGGCGTTGGAGGCGCGGTTCAATTCCTCGGCCGCCCGGCTGACGAATTCGCCCAGTTGGTCCGAAAGGTTTGGCAGTTCCTTGTTGCGCAGCTCCAGCAATCCCTGGATCTCGCCGTTGGCGACATACAGCGGCAGGGTCTGTCCACCGCTGTTGGCGGTGGTCACGGTCAGATAGCCGTTGGCCGGGCCCGATTGATTGTAGGTCACGGTCGCCGGGCCGTTGTCGGCCAGGCTGACGCCTTCAGCCGAGCGGACGATGACGCCGCCATTGGCCCGGTCGCTGACCTGCACGTCCATATAGGTTGAGAGCTCGTCGATCAGGCCGCTCTGGATATTCTCCGAGCCGGTGCCGTCGGCGCCGGCCATCTTGGCGCGGGTGATATCGACGTTGAGGGAGTCGATCTGCTTGAGCAGGTCATTGACCCGATCGACGTCGGCGCCCAGGCGGTTGTCGGTGTCGGTGATCTGGCCCGACAGCGACGCGGTGATGCGCTTGCTCTCGCTGAGGAAATTGTCGAGCTGGGTCGTGGCGGTGCTGCGCAGCAGGGTCGAGGACGGCTCGGCGACCGCAGCCGAGAAGGCCGTATAGACGTCGTCGAGCGTCGAGAAGTAGTTGCTGGCGGCGCTGGGGTCGCCAAACAACTTCTGGGCGTTGTCCATGGCGGTAGCGATGGCGTTGGCCTTGCCGGCGCCGGACGCCCCGTTCAGGCTGGCGGCGGCCATGAACTTGTCGGTGGCGCGCTTGATGGCGTCAACATTGACGCCCACGCCCATGCCGTTCGACACCAGGTTCGACTGGGCGATCGTCTTGCGGACATAGCCCGGCGTATTGATGTTGGCGACGTTGTCGGACGTGACGCGAAGGCCCGTCTGGGCCGCCATCATGCCCGAGGTCGCGATATTGAGGATGGTGTTCAACGACATCGGCTATTCTCCAGCCCACTCGGCAAACCACGAACGGCATGACGCGGCCTTGCCCGGCGAAAACTGCCGGGCGTGGCGGGGGGCGACCCCTTCGATCATGTGCAAGCCATTGAATTTCATGGCGTTCCGTTCCTGACGCAGCGTGAGCGACACGACCCTATCCGCAAGGAGGGCGCCAACTGCGGGGGCGGCAGGGCGACGCGGCAAGCCACGCCCCTTTCAGCGTGTTTGGCCCGGCAAAAAGCGCCGTGGTCGGTCTATCTGAAGTGGTAAACGCTTCATTAAAGCGAGTAAAACCAACAGGTTGCATGATTTTGGCGAGTTGGCCCGACCGTTGCTGTTGGAGAACCGGATCAAGGCGTCCCTTTCGGAACCGCCATTCACCGTGGACTTCATCCGCCGCATGAACGCGATCGCTGCTCCCACTCCCGTTCCCTCGATCCCGGCGCCCGTCGTCGGGACGCAGGACAAGGATACGGCCGAAGGCTTCGGCGCGCTGCTGGCCCGAGCCGGAAGCGCGACAACCGCCAATGACAAGGCCGCTCCGCGAGACACCAAGCTGCAGGACAGCAAGGCCGCCGCCGACCGGGCCGCTGATCGCGCCGCCGACGCCAAGTTGGCCGAAAAGGTCGCCAACAAGGCTTCCGACCGCGCCAACGACGCCAAGGCGTCAAGCAAGACGCCCGACACCAGGACGGCCGACACCAAGACGGCCGACAAGACCTCGGGCAAGCTCGACACGCTCAAGACGTCTTCCAAGGACAACGCCGACGGCAAGCTTGCCGACAGCCAGGACCAGACCGCCGACACGACGGACGCCGACGGGGTCAAGGACGCCCGGGTCGCCGACGCCACCGCCGGGCAAGCCGCCGCCGCCGCCCAGGCCGCCGCGGCCCTGATCGCCGCCATGCAGGTCGCCCAGGTCCCGGCGCTTAACCCGCTCGCCGCCGCCGCCCAGGCCGCCACCGCCGCCGACGCCCTCACCTTGGCCACGGACGCCGCGCCGACGACCCCGGTCGCGGTCTCCGCCGCCCTGGCCACGCCGGCCGAGACCGCGCCGGCTGCGGACCTGCCGGACCCGCCGGCCGCCTCGGCGATCGACCTGGCCGCCGC
>JACMOF010000123.1 GCA_014378155.1 Caulobacter sp.
ACGATGATCTGGTCCGGGGCGCCGAAATGCACGGCCAGAAGGACCGCGGCGCCCGCGAAACAGGCAGCCAGCCCTGAGAATCGTCCGGTCAAGGCGCCCGAGCGCCACAGGGCGTGCAGGGCGCAGCCATAGGCGAAGCACGGCACGATGCGCAGGAACCCCCAGCGGATGGTGGCCTCGGTCAGCGGAAAGCCGGCCAGGGCCTGGAAGGGGGGATATAAGGCGGCGATCAGGGCCAGGGCCAGGCCAACGGCGACCCGCGGCCGGTCGCGCAGCCGCCACGCGGCCAGGGCGAAGATCGGGAAACTGAGATAGGCGAACCACTCGGCCGAGATCGACCACGACGGATGGTTCCAGCCGGCCACCGGCGCGAAGCCCCAGGCCTGGACCAGCAGCAGGTTGGCGGGCAGGGCGCTCCAGGCCAGCATGTTGTGATCGACGGCGATGCCGGCCAGGCCGGCGGCGGCCGCCATCAGACCCACGCCGACCAGGGTGACCAGATGCAGCGGATAGACCCGCGCCATCCGGTTCCAAAGGAAGTCGCCATAGCGGAACGTTCGCGCGCCGAAGCCCTGCAGATAGACGTGGCAGAGGATGAAGCCCGACAGGGTGAAGAAGGCCTCGACGCCCAGATAACCCTTGCCAATAATCGCCGGCGGGAGGGCCGCCGAGAGGTTTGGCCAGTAGTGATACATCACCACCCAGAAGGCCGCGAAGAACCGAAGGGCCGTCAGGGGCTTGATATTGGCGGCGTCGGGCATCATCTCGACTCTTGGTTTGGCGAAGCCTGGGGGCTTCCGTCGCGTTCCTTGCATGGACGGCGCCTCTTGTGGGGGAGGCGCAGACGCGTTTTCCACACCGAATTTAGAACGGTACGATGAACGAACTCCTTCACCTCGCCGCAGATCCGGCCGCCTGGGCCGCCCTGGTCACCCTGATCGTCATGGAGGTCGTGCTCGGCATCGACAACCTGGTGTTCATCTCGATCCTGTCCAACAAGTTGCCCGAGGCCGACCGTGGCCGGGTGCGCAAGATCGGCATCTCTCTGGCCCTGATCATGCGGCTGGTCCTGCTGTCGACCATCGCCTTCATCGTCGGCCTGGTTCACCCGGTGATCGACCTGGGGATCGTCGGACCGCTGAACGCCCATGGCGAACCCAGCTTCGAGACCGCCTTCTCGTGGCGCGACCTGATCCTGCTGGCCGGCGGCCTGTTCCTGATCTGGAAGGCCACCAAGGAAATCCACCACAGCGTCGATCCGGCCAAGGACGAGTCCGCGCCCGACGTGAAGACGGCGGCGATCTCCAATGTCGGCGGCGCGATCTTCCAGATCATCCTGCTGGACATCGTGTTTTCGATCGACTCGATCCTGACCGCCGTGGGCATGACCGATCACCTGCCGATCATGATCATCGCCGTGGTCGTGGCCGTGGGCCTGATGATGGTGGCCGCCGACCCGCTGGGCAATTTCATCAACAACAATCCCACCGTGGTCATGCTGGCCCTGGGCTTCCTGCTGATGATCGGCGCCGTGCTGATCGCCGAGGGCTTCGGCGTCCATGTGCCCAAGGGCTACATCTACGCGGCCATGGCCTTCTCGGGCGGGGTCGAGGGGCTGAACATGATGTCGCGCAAGAAGGGCGGCGGAAAGGGCCACTAGAGCATTTCCCGACCTGACTGCGTGAGGCCGTGAGCTCTAATCTTTTGTTTTGACGCATTTTTCTTCACGCGAACCGGAACCACTTCGCTCGAAAAATGCTCTAGCCCCTGTCTTGGCTGGGAACATCTCGGCTGGGGACAGGCCCATGCGCCTGTCCCCAATCCTGCCCGGACCCGCACTTGCGCCCCGGATCTCTACAAGAAGCTGTACGGATCCACGTCGAACACCACCCGCACCGAGTTCGGGACCTTGGCCCGCGCCCGCCAGGCCGCCAGAAAGCCCTGCAGGTCCACTGAGCGATCCGCCCGGACCAGGAACCGCTTGCGTCGCCGGCCGCGCACCAGGGCCAGGGGCGCGTCGGCGGGGCCAAACACCTCCACCCCTTCGGCATTGGGCGTCGCCGCCGCCAGGGCCTGGCAATAGGCTTCCAGGGCGGCGGCGTCCGGCCCCGAGGCGATCACCGCCGCCAGGCGGCCGAACGGCGGCAGGCCGGCCTCCTGGCGCATGGCCATCTCGGCCTCGACGAAGGCGTCGCGGTCCTGGGCCTTCAGGGCCTGCAGCACGCCATGCTCCGGCGCGTAGGTCTGGAGAAGCGCCCGACCGGGCTTCTCGTGGCGGCCCGCCCGCCCGGCCGCCTGGGCCAGCAGTTGGAACGTCCGTTCCCCGGCCCTCAGGTCGCCGCCGCGCAGGGACAGGTCGGCGTCGACCACGCCCACCAGGGTGAGGTTGGGAAAGTTGTGGCCCTTGGCGGCGGCCTGGGTGGCCACGAGAATGTCGATGTCGCCCGCCGCCATGGTCTCGACCAGCGCCCGCGCCCCGGCCGCGTCGAACACCGTGTCGGACGAGAACACCGCCACCCGCGCGTCGGGCCAAAGGTGGCGCGCTTCCTCCTCCACCCGCTCGACGCCCGGACCGATCGACACCAGGCTGTCCTTGGCATGGCAGTGGGGGCAGGCCTCGGGCTTCTTCATCGAGAAGCCGGTCAGGTGGCAGACCAGCCGGCCGGTATAGCGATGCTCGACCAGCCAGCTGTCGGTGTCGGGCGACTTCATCTTCTCGCCGCAAGCCCGGCACAAAACGAGTGGCGCATAGCCCCGGCGATTGAGGAACAGCAAGGATTGCTCGCCGCGCGACAGGGCCAGCGACACCGCCTTGACCAGCGGCGGCGACAGCCAGCGGCCGGGCTCCGGCGGGGTCTCGCGCATGTCGATCAGGTCAATGTCCGGAAGTTGCGCCGCGCCGTGGCG
>JACMOF010000011.1 GCA_014378155.1 Caulobacter sp.
CTGGCCGACAAGATCCGCAAGGCGTCGGGCTTCGCCGCCAAGGTCGAGTCCGTCAGCTCCGGCAACAGCCGAAGCCTGCGGATCAGCCCGTCGCAGACCACCTCGACGGTCGAAGTCCTGCCCGGCAAGGGCGGCACGGACGTTCTGGAGGCGCTCGGCCTCAAGCCCGGCATCGTGCGCAACACCAAGACCGATCACGGACAGACCATTTCAGCCGATGGCAAGGGCCCTATCTACGGCCTGTCGCTGGACACCACCCTCGACCTCAGCGACGACACGGGGCGCAAGGCCGCCTCGGCGGCGGTGGCCAAGGCCCTGTCGGCCGTGCGCACGGCCTATCGCGAGATGGCCGACACCGCCAACGGGGTGAAGCGCACTGATGCAACCGCGTCGTCGGGGGCCACCACGGGTAAGGTGCCGGCCTATCTGACCGCCCAGATCGCCAACTACCAGGCCGCCCTCAACCGCCTGACCGGCGGGAGCTAGGGCGACTCCGAACCGGCTCTTGACCGGTTCCGCGCCGCTTCCACGCGCCTTCATGACCCGCCGGACTTGAAAGCGTCATCCTCGCGTCGTAGCCAGGGATCATGGAACTTCTCAAAGATCGACGCGTGCTCTTGGGCGGCGCCGCCCTGGCCCTGGTGCTGGGCCTGGTCATCGCCTTTGGCGTGATGCATGGCAGCAAGTCGCCGACCGAAGACCCGCCCGCGGCGCGCGGCGGCCTGGTCGTCGAGACCGGCCGCGCGGACGACACCAAGCTCGATGCGGCCCGTCCGCTGCGCTGCTTCGTCGGCGGTCAGTTCGTCGGCGAGACCACCCTGGCCGACTGCGCCAACAAGAACGGCGTGGCCACCGGCGCCCTCGATGTTGGCGTCGACGGGACCGGGGCCCTGGCCGCCGCCGATCAGGCCGGCATGGTCCTGACCCCGCTGCCGCCACCCGCCGAGGCCCCCACCGTGCCCGCGCCCGCCGCGGCTCCGACCGTGTCGACCCCGGTGGCCGCCTCCGGCGCGCCGCTGGCGGTCTGCTGGCGCTATCAGGGCAGCGAATGGCGCAAGCAGCCGGGCGAGATCACCCTCAACGCCTGCGCC
This sequence comes from Caulobacter sp., assembly GCA_014378155.1. Classification (GTDB taxonomy): domain Bacteria; phylum Pseudomonadota; class Alphaproteobacteria; order Caulobacterales; family Caulobacteraceae; genus Caulobacter. The sequence continues at coordinate 1,092 of JACMOF010000011.1, forward strand.
CAGCAACTCTACAACGGCAAATGCGAAAAGCCTGGCGGCGCCACCTACGGCCGATGGGGCGAAGAGACGCTCCGCCTGGTGCCTGGCCATGTGGAGTCGTCGTCCGACAACCGCAGCTTCCATGCGATCATCGAACAGGGGCCAAGCTGCTCCATCCCGTCCGCGTAGAGAGATCTGAAGACCATGCGCTCGCTTCCCGTCGTCGCCGTCTCCCTGTTCGCCGTAGCCATGGTTCTGTCCGGCTGCGACAAGCGCACCTCGGCCCCCTTCGAGGCCGGGGTCTGCTTCCACGTCGTCGAGCAGAAGGACGGCACGCTGAAATATAATTCGGTGGCCAGCAACGTTCCGAGCATGGAGCAGTGCGCCGCCGACCTAGAGGGCATGCGTCTGCGTTTCCTGCGGCTGGGCAGCCAGAACCGCGAACTGACCGGCGCCTACCAGGGCAAGTTCATCTTCGTCCAGAAGGAGGGCATCTATCTGGGCGACACCTATGAGGGCTCGCGGTTCATGTCGCTGGTCCGCACGGGCGATGGCCGCCTGGCCGTGCCGGGCGCCATCCGTGAGATTCAATAGTCGCGCGGAGCGTCCCGGGGCCGTGGATAACCGGCCTCGCTCCACAGGAACGTTTCGAGAACAAAGCTTGATTTTGTTTTTAAGAACCCTTTAACGTTCGCCTCAGATTCCGGCGCGTTGGGTCGTCGGGCGAAAAACGGGAACTCCGCCGATGGCAGGCAGCGTCAACAAGGTCATCCTCGTGGGAAATCTCGGGGCCGACCCCGAAATCCGCACCCTCAGCTCGGGCGACCGGGTCGCCAACCTGCGTTTGGCCACCTCGGAAAGCTGGCGCGACCGCACCTCGGGCGAGCGCAAGGAAAAGACCGAATGGCACCGGGTGGTGATCTTCAACGATAATCTGGTGAAGGTCGCCGAGAGCTATCTGCGCAAGGGCTCGACGATCTATATCGAAGGCGCGATCCAGACGCGGAAGTGGGCCGACGCCTCGGGCGTCGAGAAATATTCCACCGAGATCGTGCTGCAGAAGTTCCGCGGCGAACTGACAATGCTGGGCGGCAAGGCCGACGGCGCCGGGGCATCCTCGGGCGGCGGTGATCCGGGCTATGACGCAGGCTACGGCGGCGGTTCGAGCGGCGGCGGCAACTTCGGCGGCGGCGCGCCGCGCAGCCAGCCCAGCGGCCCGCGCGAGAGCTTCTCGGCCGACTTGGACGACGAAATTCCCTTTTAATTTTCCTCTAGAGTTACGTTGTAATAAGTGGCCGCTTCCCATTGGAATCGGCCACTTTTTTATTGCGTCTGCCCACTTGTAATCAGTCGACTTAGCGTGGGTAAAACCCAGCACGGTCGAGTGTAAATGAAAGGGCTCAACGACCATTTGCGTGTTCGTGCCACAAAGGGGGTGCGAGCGACTCCGGTCGTTCTCGGCCCCGGGCCTAGGCGAGCATGCGCTGGCTCGGCCGGCGATGAACGTCGCTGGCCGAGCCCAGGTGTGGCAGCTGTCGTCGCCCGCCGGGCGACGCGAGAGGATGTCCGGCTCTGTCCTGGGTGACCATCGGTCAAAACCCCGATCTCGCGGCTGGAGGCTTCAAGGCGCCCGCGTCATCCGGCGGGGTTCACGGGCCTTCGCCGGATCACCAGATTGCGGATTTCAGTCATGTCCTCCATGGCGAACTTGACTCCTTCGCGGCCCAGCCCCGAGTCCTTCACCCCGCCGTACGGCATGTTGTCGACCCGGTAGCTGGGTACGTCGCCGACCAGGATCCCGCCGACTTCCAGCACGTCCCAGGCGCGCATCACCTTGTGGATGTCTCGGCTGAACACGCCTGCCTGGAGGCCATAACGGCTGTCATTGACCTCGCGCAGCGCGTCTTCGAAATCGCTGAAGCGGGACAGCACAGCGACAGGGCCGAACGCCTCCTCGTCCCGGACCTTCAAGCCGGGCCGGACTCCCTCCAGCAGGGTCGCCTGCAGCATCGCGCCTTCACGACCGCCGCCGCAGAGCAGAGTGGCCCCCGCGTCGCGGGCTTCATTGATCCAGCCTTCGAGGCGGCGCGCTTCCTTCTCGTCGATCATCGGGCCGATGAAGACCTTCGGGTCCTGCGGATCGCCAGCGACGAGCACGCGGGTCTTCTCGACGAGGAGGTCGCGCAGGGCGTCGTAGATGTCGTCGTGGATCAGGATGCGCTGCACGCCGATGCAGGACTGGCCTGACTGGTAGAAGGCGCCGAAGATGATCCGGTCGGCGGCGTCCCGCAGGTCGGTGTCGCGGTCGACGATCACCGCCGCGTTGCCGCCCAGTTCCAGCACCACCTTCTTCTTGCCGGCCTTGGCCTTGAGCGCCCAGCCCACCTCGGGCGAGCCGGTGAAGGACAGCAACTTCAGGCGCTCGTCGGTGGTGAACAGGTCGGCCCCGTCGCGGGTGGCGGGCAGGATCGAGAACGCGCCCTTGGGCAGGTCGGTCTCGGCCAGCACCTCGCCAATGATCAGCGCGCCCAGGGGCGTGCGCGAGGCCGGCTTCATCACGAACGGACATCCCACCGCCAGGGCGGGCGCGATCTTGTGAGCCGCCAGATTGAGCGGAAAATTGAACGGCGAGATGAACGAGCACGGCCCGATCGGCACGCGCTTCCACATGCCCTGATAGCCCTTGGCGCGCGGCGAGATGTCCAGCGGCTGGACCTCGCCGGTCATCCGCACCGACTCTTCGGCGGCGATGCGGAAGGTGTCGATGAGCCGGGTCACCTCGCCCCGGGAATCGTTGATCGGCTTGCCCGCTTCGATGCACAGGGCATAGGCCAGTTCGTCGAACCGTTCCTGGAAGCGAGATACGCAATGGGCCAGCACCGCCTGACGTTCATAGGCGGCCATCTCGGCCATGGGCCGGGTCGCCTCGACCGCCGCTGTAATGGCCTTGTCGATGGTCGCCGCGTCGGCCAGCGCGACCCGGGTCGCCACCTGGCCCGAATATTTATCGGTGACCTCCAGATCCTGGTTCGGAGTCTTGGCCTCGTTCGCCAGGTACAGGGGATAGGTCGATTTTAGGGATGGCATGGGTCGCTCCGATGGGTTGGTGCTTAGGTCAACGCTGCAGACCGTCGCCGCGACCCGGACGACATCGTACATTCGGCGGATTTTAACCTAACCGACCCGCCCAGCGTCCAGACTGCATTGTCCTGCTCCGGGTCGCGATCACGGTCAAGATCGTAGGTGCACGGCTTAATGGTCAGGGTGGCGTTGTCGAAGAAGCCGGGCCGCGCCACCGGTCAAGACCCTCGATCCTGTCCTGCTGGTTGGGCTCCTGGTCACCCGGCATCGTTCAGGCCGGCGACCTAGGCGGTCAGCGCGTCGACCACCGTCTCGCACAGCCGGTGGGTCTCCAGCGCGTCCAGCGCCGACAACCGTCGGCCGTCGCGCACCGCGCCGAGGAAGGTGTCGCACAGGTCCTCGAACCCGCGCTGGCGGCCGACCGAGGTCCAGTTTCCGCGTCGGTTCAGGGCCTCGGCCGCGCCCAGTTCGACGACCTGGTCAATGTCGATGATCCGGCGCTTCAAACCGCTACCAGAGACTTCGAGCGTCTCCTCGCTGGCCCCGCTGGCCCGGTTCATGATCCCGATCGCGTCGCGGCCGCCGCCTGATAGCGACAGCATCACGTGCTTGAGCCGGCCGTCGTTGACCTGGCCGCGCACCGAGGCTTGGTCGGCGCCGGGGGCAAGGAACCGCAGGGTGTCGATGACGTGAATATAGTCGTCGAACACCGCCCGGCGCACTTCGTCCAGTGGGCCGGCGCGGTTCTTCTGCATCACCACCAGCGGCAGGCCGAGAGCGGCGGCGTCGCGATAGGCGGGCGCATGGCGGCGGTTGAAACCGACCATCAGCGACACGCCGCGCGTCTCGGCCAAGTCGACCAGCGCCTCGCTATCGGCCGCATTGTCGGCCAGGGGCTTGTCGATCATCGTGGGCACGCCGACCTCCAGAAGGCGGCGGACGATGCCTGGATGGGCGGCGGTGGCGGCGTGGACGAAGGCCGCGTCCAGGCCGTCGGCAAGGGCAGCGTCGAGGTCTGTATGCAAGCGATCCACGCGCCAGGCCGCACCCAACTCCGCCAGGGTCGCGGCGTCGCGCGTGACAAAGGTCAGGGCGACGTCGGCGCGAGGCCCCAGCACGGGCAGGTAGGCCTTCTTGGCGATGTCGCCCAGGCCGATCATGGCGATGCGCAGGGTCATGGCTGGTAGGCGTCCGTGAGCAGGTGGTCGGCGAGGGCGCCAGCGTCCCAGGATTCCGCGCGCGGCGCGAGGAACAAGGGCGTGGCGCCCAGGAACGGCGTCAGGGCCCGAGCCGTCTGGCTCAGGTCCGGCGCGTCCGGGCTTTCGCTCATCACCACGGCGGCCACGCGCGCTCCGGCGCCGCCCAGGGCGACCAGGGCGGTCAAGACGTGGCTGATCGTGCCCAGATAGGAGCCGGCGACCAGCAGCACCGGCGCGCCGAGCGCGCTGATCATGTCGAGATTGGTCTCGTGGTCGGTCAGGGGCGACATTACCCCTCCGGCGCCTTCCACCAGCAACAGGCCGTCGCGGACCTCGGCGGCGCGGGCCAGCGCGTCGATGACCATGTCGTCCAGGATCAGGGTCTGGCCCTCCAACCGGGCGGCGATGTTGGGCGACAGCGGCGCAAGGTAGCGGCGTGGGGCTATGCGGAACACCTCACCGGGCGCGCCCAACGCCGCCGCCAACCGAGCCGGGTCGCTGCCGGCCGCGTCCCTGGGATCGAAGCCGCTGACCACGGGCTTGAACGCGTCGACGCCCGCGCCTCGGGCCTTCAGGGCGCGGATCAGCGCGCAACTCACATAGGTCTTGCCGATGTCGGTGCCGGTTCCAGTGACGAACAAGGCGGGCATCAGCGCGCCTTCACATAGTGGCGCACCAGGTCGGCCAGGCGCGCGATCTCGGCGTCGGGGTGGTCGGCGCTGAAGGCGATGCGCAGGCGGGCCTGCCCGTCCGGCACGGTGGGCGGGCGAATGGCCACCACCAGGAAACCCTCGGCCTCCAGCGCCTGTGAGGCGTCCAGCGCGGCCTCGGCCTCGCCAAGGATCACCGGCACGATGGGGCTGGCGGCCAGGGGCAGGCCCACGGCGGCGGTGGAGGCGCGGGCCTTGGCCAGGGGCAGGGCGGTCAGGGCCGGCTCGGCCTCGATGATGTCCAGCGCCGCCAGGGCGGCGGCGGCGGCGGCGGGCGGCAGGCCAGTGGTGTAGATCAGGGTGCGAGCGCGAGTCTTGATCAGGCCGACCACGGCCTGGGACCCACAGACATAGCCGCCGTAAGAGCCCAGGGCCTTTGAAAGCGTGCCCATCTGGAACGGGATTTGGGCGTCGGGGAACAGGGCGGCCGAGCCGCGACCCTGGGCCAACACGCCCACGCCATGGGCGTCGTCCGACAGAAGCCAGGCGTCATTGGCCTCGCAAACCGCCGACAGCCAGTCGAGCGGGGCGAGGTCGCCGTCCATCGAGAACACCCCGTCGGTGGCGACGATGGCGTGTCGGGCGCTGGCCCGGTGCTGCGCCAGCAGGGCGGCCAGGTGGTCGGTGTCGTTGTGGGCGAAGGGGATGATCCGCGCGCCCGACAACTGGGCCCCGGCCCAGAGACAGGCGTGGGCCAGTTCGTCGATCAATATGAGGTCGCCCGGGCCGGCGAAGGTGGGGATCAGCCCGGCATTGGCCAGATAGCCGGAGCCGAACACCACGCAGGCCTCGGTTCCCTTGAGTCGGGCCAATCGCGTTTCGAGCTGGGACAGCAGCGGATGGTCGCCGGTCACCAGGCGCGAAGCGCCAGCCCCCGCGCCATGGGTCTCGATCGCGGCTCGAGCGGCGGCCTTGACTTGAGGATGGTGCGCCAAACCCAGATAATCGTTGCAGGAAAACGACAGCAGCCGACAGCCGTCGCGCTCTACATAGGCCCCGGTCAGGCGCTGGGTAGGCCTCGGGCGGCGCAGCAGGCTGGCGGCTTCCAAGCGGTCCAGCTTGTCGCCGGCATAGGTGTCGAGGCTGTGCATCAGGGTTCCATTTGCGACGCGACGCCGGACGGCATAGGCAGTGCGCCCCGCCTAAGCAACAGGATCGCGCCATGACCCTCGAAAGCCCAGACTGGCTGGTCCCATCTTGGCTTGAGAATGGCGCGCCCCATGTCTGGCGCCCCTATTGTCAGATGAAGACCGCGCCGCCGCCGCTGCCGGTGGTGGCGACGCGGGGCTCGCGGTTGATCCTCGACGATGGTCGCGAGCTGGTCGATGGCCTGGCCTCGTGGTGGACGGCCTGCCACGGCTACAACCACCCGCACATCGCCGCCGCCGTCCGCGACCAACTGGAACGCATGCCGCACATAATGTTCGGCGGCCTGGCGCATGAGCCGGCCTATCGCTTGGCCAGGCGGTTGGCCGATCTGCTCCCTGGCGATCTGAACCACGCCTTCTTCGCGGAGTCCGGCTCGGTGGCGGTCGAGATCGCCATGAAGATGGCGTTGCAGTTCCATATCAATCGCGGCGTCGGTGGCCGCACGCGGGTCCTGTCGTTCCGGGGCGGCTATCATGGCGACACCCTGGCGACCATGACAGTCTGCGATCCCGAGGAGGGCATGCACAGCCTGTTCGCTGGCGTCATGCCCAGCCAGGTGATCGCCGATTTGCCGGTGGACGCCGCCTCCGAAGCCGTCCTCGACGCCCTGCTGGCCCAGCGGAGCGGGGAGATCGCCGCCATCCTGACCGAGCCGCTGGTCCAGGGCGCGGGCGGCATGCTGTTCCACGACCCCGAAGTGCTGCGCCGCCTGCGCCGCCTGGCCGACAAG
>JACMOF010000124.1 GCA_014378155.1 Caulobacter sp.
CGGTGTCGAAGATTTTGAATATGGCGATGATGGCGGCCTATGAGGCGCCGGGGGATGGGGGCGGGGAGGGTTAGGAGCGCCACCGGTTCAGTTTTCTGAACTTGTTGACACTCCTTGCATAGGAGCCACCGCTTGGGAGCGTCTTGGGCTCTTGGATCGGGATTTTCCCCTAGCCGCATATGACCAGTTGCCGAAGTTTTCCTAAGCTATCGGGCCCGCCGCTGGGGCGGCCGGGGGGCCGGCCGGGGGGGCGAAGGGGTGGGCTTCCATGCCGTTGGGGCGTCCTAATTAGCCTCTGCTCTCTGGGAGAAAGTTGAAGGAGCTAGCCTCCATGCCCTGCGAATAGCCAGTAAACTCTAGCGTTTTCAAGGCACTAAAACTTTTCGATCTAATTGATCCTCTCCCTCCAGATCACCGCCATACTGGTCCTACCCAAGAGCACGGGAAGGGCGCACGTACGGCGACCGAGGCGGCTCTTGGGGGTGGTCGAGCGGGAAGGCTTGTCCGCCGTGTCTTCTTCGGAAGACGCCCCAGGTCGGTTCGGAGCAGGTTCACCCCCGTGGTGACGAAACTCCGGCGCTCGGGGTAGGCGGACAGGCTGGCAGGTGCGGGCTGAAATCGCCCGCACGGTCCGGAAGGGTGCGCCAAGCCCTTCCGCCCGCCGGGGGCCCACTTCGGAAGCGGGTTAAGACCCCGCGCTCCGATGGCTCCCGTCTGAAGGCCACGCGAAGCGCTCGTCTTCGTCGAAACGGTAAATCTACTGCAAAACCTCCGGGCGGAGCCCGGGCGCTTCGCATCCCTCCCATCCCATCGCAGCCTCCGGGCGCGTGAGGGCGAAGCGGCGTCCAAAGTCGCGCACCGGCCGCCGAAGCGAATAGATTATGTCTATCTTCAATGATGAATTAATCGATTGGCCCTATCGCACCCTCCCCTGTATGGGTGGCCTCGCAATTTCCTGCAGGAGCACTCCATGTCCTTGATCAACACGGCCATCAAACCCTTCACCGCCGAAGCCCTGAAGGACGGCAAGTTCATCACCGTCAGCGACGCCGACTTGAAGGGCAAGTGGTCGGTCGTGTTCTTCTATCCCGCCGATTTCACCTTCGTCTGCCCGACCGAACTCGAGGACCTGGCCGACAACTACGCCGAGTTCCAGAAGCTGGGCGTGGAGATCTATTCAGTCTCGACCGACACCCACTTCGCCCACAAGGCCTGGCATGACACCTCGGAAGCCGTGGGCAAGATCGAATACACCATGGTCGGCGACCCGACCGGCACGATCACCCGCAACTTCGACGTGATGATCGAGGAGGTCGGCCTGGCCGATCGCGGCACCTTCGTCGTCGATCCGGACGGCAAGATCCAGATCGTCGAGATCACCGCTGGCGGCATCGGCCGCGACGCCCTCGAACTGCTGCGCAAGGTCAAGGCCGCCCAGTATGTCGCCGCCCACCCGGGCGAAGTTTGCCCCGCCAAGTGGGAAGAGGGCGAAGCCACCCTGAAGCCTTCGCTGGACCTGGTCGGCAAGATCTAGGTTCGCGATCGCGTCACCCCTTTCGCCAGCCCGCGAACGGGGTGACGCACCCTCGTTGAAATTCGCGCCGCATCCTCCCCCGAGGCGACGCCACGCATTGGAGCACGTCATGTTGGACGCCGGTCTCAAGGATCAACTGAAGGCCTATCTGGGCAATCTGCGCCAGCCGATCGAGCTGGTCGCCTCGCTGGGCGAGGGCCAGGGCTCCAAGGACATGCTGGCCCTGCTCGAGGACGTGGCCGCGGCCTCCAACAAGGTCAGCCTGAATCTGGCCGGCGACGACGCTCGCAAGCCGTCCTTCGCCATCGAGCGCGACGCCAAGGATTCCCCCCAAGACAAGGTTGGCGTCCGCTTCGCGGGCCTGCCCCTGGGCCACGAGTTCACCTCGCTGGTGCTCGCTTTGCTGCACGTCGGCGGTCACCCGCCGAAGTTCGACGCCGAGGTGCTGGACCAGGTCCGCGCCCTGGAAGGCCCGTTCCGCTTCGAGACCTATTTCTCGCAGAGCTGCCAGAACTGCCCGGACGTGGTCCAGGCGCTGAACACCATGGCCGCCCTGAACCCCAACATCACCCATGTCGCCATCGACGGAGCGCTCTTCCAGCAAGAAGTCGAAGCGCGCCAGGTCATGGCCGTACCGACGGTGTTGCTGAACGGCCAGCCGTTCGGCCAGGGCCGGATGAGCCTGGAGCAGATCGTGGCCAAGCTCGACACGGGCGCCGTGGCCCGCGAGGCCGAGAAGATCAAGGCCAAGGACGCCTTCGAGGTGCTGATCGTCGGCGGCGGTCCGGCCGGCGCGGCGGCGGCGATCTATGCGGCCCGCAAGGGCATCCGGGTGGGCGTGGCGGCCGAACGCTTCGGCGGCCAGGTGCTCGACACCATGGCCATCGAGAACTTCATCTCGGTGTCGCACACCGAAGGCCCCCGCCTGGTCGCGGGCCTGGAGCAGCACGTCAAGGACTACGACGCCGACATCATGAACCTGCAGAAGGCAGTCGGCCTCGTGCCGGCTCAAACTCCGGGCGGCCTGATCGAGATCAGGCTGGAGAACGGCGCTAGCCTGACCTCGCGCAGCGTGATCCTGGCCACCGGCGCCCGCTGGCGCAATGTCAACGTGCCCGGCGAGGCCGAGTACAAGAACAAGGGCGTGGCCTATTGCCCGCACTGCGACGGCCCGTTGTTCAAGGGCAAGCGCGTGGCGGTGATCGGCGGCGGCAACAGCGGCGTCGAGGCGGCCATCGACCTGGCCGGCATCGTCGCCCACGTGACCCTGATCGAGTTCGACAGCCAGCTGCGGGCCGACGCCGTCCTGCAGCGAAAGCTGGCCAGCCTGCCCAATGTCAAGATCGTCACCTCGGCCATGACCACCGAGATTCACGGCGACGGGACCCGCGTCAGCGGCCTGACCTACAAGGACCGCAACCACGACAGCGCCCATCGCGTCGACCTGGAAGGCGTATTCGTGCAGATCGGCCTGGTGCCCAACACCGAGTGGCTGAAGGACAGCGGCGTGGCGCTGAGCAATCGGGGCGAGATCGAGGTGGACTATCGCGGCGAGACCTCGTTGCCCGGGGTGTTCGCCGCCGGCGACGCGACGACCACGCCCTACAAGCAGATCGTCATCGCCATGGGCGAGGGCAGCAAGTCGGCCCTGTCGGCCTTCGACTACCTGATCCGTCTGGAACCGGCCGTCCCGGCGCAGTCGGCCGCCGCCTAGGGCGAAAACGCCCTCATCGTCGCGGTTCTGGAAGCCGCCGCGTTCGCCGTTCAAGGCCGACGCGGCGGCTTTCGTCGGTTTGGCGCTGCGGCAATGCGCCTCTCGCCGGACACGCGATCTACGCCTCGACATCAATCTTGGCCCCGGGCACCTTGTTAACGAATGAGCAAATGATTCTGCGCGGCCGACGGGCCGATTCGACGCGATGGGCGTCGTTACGCGGGTCGTTAAAAGGTGGGCAAGATGCGGCTGCTGTCGAAGAACGATCGCAACACCAAGAGCGGCGTCAAGCCGGTGATGCTGGCGACCGAGAACGACCGTCCTGAGTCCACGGAGACGTCCGACCGTCTGATCGAGGCCACCCAGGCGATCGGCGTCCGCTACGAAACCATCCATGGCGGCCTCGATAGCATCAGCCGCGTGGTCGAGCACCTGCGGGCCATCGAGCCCCTGCTCTCTGAAATTCGCGGTCCGGTCGCCGAGGAGTTTGAAGCCCGTCGTAGCGAGCACGCCGAGCTGATCTCGCTGCGCGCAGCCTTCGACACCGCCGCCCGTCAACTGGCCGCCGTCCAGGCCGAGGAGCGCGAGCTCTCCGCCAAGCTGGCCGCCTCCGACGCCGGCCTGGTCGAGTCTGACGCACGACGCCAGGCCCTCGACGTGGCCCTGGAAGACGGGGCGCTCGAGATCGATCGGCTGCGCAACGGCCTGCTGCAGTCCGACCTGAAGGTCGGCGGGCTGGAAGCCGCCCTGCGAGACGCCGCCGCACGCGGCGAGCACCTGGCCCAGGACGTCGACACCCTGCGCCTGCAGACCCAGGACATCGACACCCGTCGCGGCGAGGCCGAATCGGCCCTGGCGCGCTCGAACCAGCAGACCGCCCTGCTGGTCGAGGAGTCTGGCACGCTGAAGAAGCGCCTCGAACAGGCCGGTTCCGACGTGGCCCGCCTGTCGCGCATCGAGACCGAGCTGGAAGGCCAGGTCGCCGCCGAGCGCGCGCGCCTGCTGGCCTCCGACAACGCCCTGACCACCTTCCAGTCCGACAGCGCCCGCACGATCCGTGGCCTTGAGGCCCAGGTCGAGGCCGGCCGCACCGAGGTGTCGGCCCTGCAGACCCGCCTGGAGACCGCCACCGGTCGTGCCGACAAGCTTGAAGAGATGAACGGCCAGATCTCGGCCAAGCTGAACGAAAGCAGCGCCCAGCAGCAGGCCGTCGAGCGCCGGGCCGGCGATCTCAATGTCGCCTTGGAGCGCGCCCTGGAACGGGTTCGCAATCTGGAGGACGAGGTCGAGGACCTGCGCGGCCGTCATGCCGGCGTCGACACCGCCCGCGCCGCCGCCATCGAGCGCGCCGACCAACTGGCCAAGACCGTCGTCGCCAACGAAAAGGCGCTCAAGCGGGCCGAGGAACGCGCGACCCAGTTGCGCACCCGCTTCGACGTCATGCAGACCGCCCAGGACGACATCCGTCGCCAGCACGACGACAAGGTCGCCGAAATGCAGACCGAGATCGAGCGCATCCGCTCGGAAGCCGCCCTGGCCGAAGGCGCTCTGGAATCGGCCCGTCGCGACCGTTCGCGCCTGCAGATGGCTCTGCTCGGCGCCACCAGCGACGACCTGGCGGCGGCGGGGTAGTTTTAAGCCCTCCCCCCGTGGGGGAGGCGACCGAAGGCCGGTGGGGGATTGGGCGGCGAACGCCCTGCCACTCCCCCCTCCGGTCGCTACGTGATCACCTGCCCCAGAGGGGGAGGATTTATTTTTCCGTCTCTACATAGACCTTGAGCCGGTCGAACTGGTCGCTGAGCACGCGATCGACGACCGGCGCGATCCTGTCCAGGCCGCCCTTCATGTAGCCGCCGACGTCATAGGTCTGGGTCAGGGTGGTCTTGCCGTCTTGCTCGGACAGGGCCCAATTCAGGTGACCGCTGGCGCCGCTCATCTGCAACGGACCTAGGCCGCCGAACAGCCGCAGGCCCTGGCCGGGCTGGGCATAGACCACGGTCATGTGCACCACCGAGCCGCCATTGGGCAGCTTCTCGCAGAAACAGCCGCCCGACATCGCCGCCATCGACAGATTGGCCGCTGAGCCCGACCAGGTGTGATCCTTGTTCCACCAGGCCGAGGGCTGGGTCAGGGCGGCATAGACCTTGTCGGCCGGCGCGTTGATCACAGCCTCGCGCTTGACCTCGAACCCGTTGGGCTGGGCGTCGACGACTTCGCCGTGGGCGCTGGCGGCGGTGAGCGCCAAGGTCGCGGCGATGAGCAGGTGTTTCATGGGGGCGTTCCTGATGTTGGACTGAGGTTGACGCCTCACCCATCAGCGTCAAGTCAGCACTTGCCCCCAGCTGACCGCTTCGCGGTCTGTCGCGGCGAGCGGGCGGAGCCCCGGGCACTTGGAGCTCTTCCTCTTCAGGGGAAGACGATCGCGAAGCGGTCCGTAGGGGGCAAGTCCGTGACCTAAGCCGCCTCGAACCGCAGCGGGCCACCCCAGAAGGTCTGGACCAGCGCATTCTGAGGTCCCGGCTCGCCGGTGGTCAGGAACACCCGGCCGCCGCCCGTCCCAGGGTCCAGCTCCGGATGACGCTCGAAATAGCGCTCCAGCGCGTCGGCCGTGGCGGCCGGCTGCTGGATCATCGGGGTGCCAGCCGGCAGGGCGGCGCGGAAGATGTCGGCGATGATCTCGTAATGGGTGCAGCCCAGCACCGCCCGGTCGGGATAGCGCCCGATGCGGTTCTTCAGCGCCTGGACATAGCCCTCTACGGCCTTGGCTAGGTCCACGGCCCCGGCGTCGGCCTCGATCATCGGCACAAGGTCCGGACAAGCCTGCGAGAACACCGCGATGTCTTGCTTGCGTTTGTCGATCTCAATCTCGTAGACACGAGAATTGGTGGTGCCCTGGGTGGAGAACACCCCCAGCACGTCCAGCTGCTCGACCTTGTCGCCGCGCCGCTCGGCCTCGTGTTCCCAGGGCAGGCCGGTGGCCGCCTCGATGGTCGGCACGATGATTCCCAGCACATTGACCGGCCGGCCCAGCGCCTTGCGATAGCCCGGCAGCCAAGTCTGTTGCAGGCGGCGCAGGGCGATGGCCGAGGCGGTGTTGCAGGCCAGGACGACGACGCTGGCCCCGGCGTCGAACAGGCGCTCGCACCCGGCCCGCGTCAGATTGACGACCTCCTCGCCCGGCCGCCCGCCATAGGGCGCATTGGCCTGGTCGGCCAGATAGATGAAGTCCGCCTGGGGCAGACGGTTCACGAGGGCGCGGTGGACCGTGAGGCCGCCCACGCCGGAGTCGAAGACGCCGATGGACATGGGACGACACTTAGCTTTCGTCGCCGCGCCCGTCCACGGTGGTGAAGGGTCACAGCGGTGTCATGTGACGGCGCTTTTCGCGTGGCCTAGGCTGATCTTCAAACGTTGTCCCGGAGACACCCCTTGAAGCGTCGTTCGTTCCTCGCCGCCGCCAGCGCCACGGTCCTCATTCCCGCCATCAGTGAAGCCGCCGACACCGCGACCCCAGCCAATCCCCTGCTCGCGCCCTGGACGGGTCCGCATGGCGGCGTCCCGCCCTTCGACAAGGTCAAGCCTGATCTGTTCGCCTCGGCCTATGACGTCGCGATGGCCGAGCAGCGCCAGAAGCTCTTTGCCCTGACCGCCAAGCGTTCGGCGCCGAGCTTCGAAAGCATCATCGCCGAATACGAGGATTCCGGGCGGGCAATGAGCCGGGTCAACGGGCTGTTTGGCGTGTTCACCTCGACGATGAACGACGCGGTCATGCAGAAGGTCGAGGCCGCGACCACGCCCAGGCTCGCGGCCTTCACCGACGAGATCATCCAGAACGAACAGCTCTTCGCCCGGATCAAGGCTGTCTACGACGCTCGCGAGACGGCCGGCCTGACGCCCGAGCAGAAGCGCCTGACCTGGGTGACCTACAACAACTTTGCCCGCCAGGGCGCGGCGCTGGATGGCGTCAAGAAGGCCCGGCTGGGCCAGATCAACCAGGCCCTGGCCGGCCTCTACACCAAGTTCAGCCAGAACGAGCTGGCCGACGAGGAAGGCTACAGCCTGGTGCTGGAAAGCCAGGCCGATCTGGTGGGCCTGCCGGACTCGATCCGGGCCGGAGCGGCGGCGGCGGCCGAGGAAAAAGGCCAGAAGGGCAAGTGGCTGATCACCAACACCCGCTCGTCGATGGAGCCGTTCCTGGTCTATTCCGACCGCCGCGACCTGCGTGAGAAGGGTTGGAAGCTGTGGATCTCGCGCGGCGACAATGGCGACGCTCATGACAACAAGGCGGTGATCACCGAAATCCTCAAGCTGCGGGCCGAAAAGGCCCAGCTGCTGGGCTTCCCGAGCTACGCCCACTGGATCACGGCCGACAACATGGCCAAGACCCCGGACGCGGCCATGGACCTGATGATGCAGGTCTGGAAGCCGGCCGTGGCGCGCGTCCATGAAGAAGTGGCCGACATGCAGAAGGTCGCCGCCGCCGAGGGCGCGACCTTCAAGATCGCGCCCTGGGACTATCGCCACTATGCCGAGAAGGTCCGCAAGGCGCGCTATGATCTCGATCAGAACGCGGTGAAGCCCTACCTGCAGCTGGAGAAGCTGCGCGAGGCGATCCACTGGGCGGCCGGTCAACTGTACGGCTTCACCTTCACCCAGATCACCGACGTGCCGGTCTGCCACCCCGACGTCCGCGTCTGGGAGGTTACACGGAGCGGTCAGCGCGTGGGCCTATGGTACTTCGACCCCTACGTCCGGGCCGGCAAGCAGTCGGGCGCCTGGATGAGCGAATACCGCACCCAGGAGACATTCCGCGGGGTGGTGACGCCGATCGTCTCCAACAACTGCAACTTCGTGAAGGGCCAGCCCGGCGAGGCGGTGCTGATCTCCTGGGACGACGCGGTCACCCTGTTCCACGAGTTCGGCCACGCCCTGCACGGCCTCAACTCGGACGTAAGTTATCCCACCCTGGCCGGCACCAACGTAGCCCGCGACTTCGTCGAGTTCCCCAGTCAGCTCAACGAGCACTGGTTGCCGACCAAGCCGGTGCTGGAGAGGTTCGCCGTGCACTACCAGACCGGCAAGCCAATCCCCGCCGAGCTCGTGGCCAAGATCGAGAAGGCCCACACCTTCAACCAGGGCTTCTCGACCGTCGAATATCTGTCCTCGGCGATCTACGACATGAAGATCCATCTGGCGGCCCAGGGTCAGGTCATCGATCCGGAAGCCTTCGAGACGGCGACGATGGCGCAGATCGGCATGCCGTCGGAGATCGTCATGCGCCACCGACCCACCCACTTTGGCCACATCTTTTCCGGCGACGGCTACTCGGCGGGCTACTACGACTACATCTGGGCCGACACCCTGACCGCCGACGCCGCCGAGGCCTTCGCCGAGGCGCCCGGCGGCTTCTACGACAAGGCCGTCGCCAAGCGTTTGCACGACGACATCATGAGCGTGGGCAACACCCTTGACGCCGGCGAGGCCTTCCGCCGCTTTCGCGGCCGTGACGTGAAGATCGGCGCCCTGATGCGCAATCGCGGCTTCCCGGTTCCGCCGGGAGCCTAGGCTGGTCTACGAATGGGGACATGCGCATGCGCATGTCCCCAGCAACTTCCCGACATTATCAGATATATCTAAACTCACTCTTGACCAAGTCCAATTTCGATATATCTATCACTTCGATATAACGAAACAGGATCTTAAAATGTTTGGACGTCATCACCATCCCGAAGGCCGCATGGGTCACCATGGGGGCCATCACAGCCGTCATCCGTTCGGCTTCCACGGCCATGAAGGCCATCATCGTCGCGGCGGCCGCATGGGCCGGTTCTTCGACCACGGCGATCTGCGCCTGGTCGTGCTCAAGCTGATCGCCGACAAGCCCAGCCACGGCTACGAACTGATCAAGGCCGTCGAAACCTCGGCCGGCGGCGCCTATACCCCCAGCCCCGGCGTGATCTATCCCACCCTGACCTTGCTGGAAGAGCTGGGCTACGTCACGGCGGCAGACGCCGGCGGTGGCAAGAAGCTCTATACGATCACCGACGAAGGCCAGGCCTTCCTGGAAAGCAATCGCCAGCCCGTGCACGGGCTGTTCGCCCGGATGGCCGAGGCCGCCGCCCAGAGCGCCGCCTTCTCGCCGCAGATCATGCGGGCTCGCGAGAACATCAAGACGGCGCTCCGCCTCAAACTGACCGCCGGCCGGCTGACACCCGAGCAGATCGCCGCAATCGCCAAGGTGCTGGACGACGCGGCCGCCGCCATCGAGGGGGTGTAGCGATGCAGAGCCATGCCCGTCTGAACACCGATAAGGCCGCGCGCTACGTGACCCAACTGGCCAAGCACTGGAGCCACAGGTTCGAGGTGGCGTTCGACGCCACCTCGGCCCGGATTCCGCTGCCGGTCGGGACCTGCGTCCTGCTAGCCGAACCCGATGGCTTGAACATCACCGTCGAGGCGCCGCTGCTCGAGAACCTCACGAAACTGGAGGACGTGGTCGCCGACCACTTGCTGCGCTTCGCCTTCCGCGAATCGGTCGAGCGCCTGGCCTGGACCCGCGCCTGGGAAGCTGGGCGAATTGACCCACCCGCCCTACGCGTCAATCAAGTCGGTCTCTAAGGCAAAACCCTGGTCACAATGTCGGGATAGCGCCGTTTATCCGTGGGACAGGCAGTCAACTGCCCTTGCGTGAACCCATTAACCATCGTTTGCTTCGCCACGAGTCCCGGTAGAGGACTGTGGAGGAAACCATGGGTCATGTGGTTCGCGACGTTGTGTTTCGCCCGCGGATGGATGGTTGCCAACGCCGTCTCCGCTGGCTTTTAGCCATCACGGCGTTCAACATCGTGCTGTGGAGTGGGCTGATCGCCTTGATCAGCCATAGGGCCTAAGGGCGTCGCAGGACGTCGCAGCCTGTCGGGTCAGCGCTAGAGCATTTCCCGACCTGACCGCGTCAGGCCGTGAGCTCTAATCTTTTGTTTTGACGCATTTTTCTTCACGCGAACCGGAACCACTTCGCTCGAAAAATGCTCTAGCGCAGGCCGCGAAGCACGTCGATCCGCCGCATCGCCTTGCCCGGTAGGGCCGACACCCGGCCCAGCGGCAGGGATTCGGCCATCTCGCGCACGCGATAGGCGGTCTTGCGCGCCAAGGTCGAAACCGACGGGGCGCCCAGGAAGCCGAAAGTCACCATCTGCTGATGGTTAGACAGATCGCGCTTGAAGCGATAATCGCCCGCGCCCAGGTCGAGCCGGCGATAGGGGCTGTGGTCCAGGCTCTTCAGGATGTCTTGAAACAGAAGCAAGCCCGGCGAGTAGCGCTCGAATTTAGGATCGTGGGCGATCAGCCAGCCGTGGATCGTACCGCCGCCGCGCAGGTGGAAATGCGCCGCCGCCAGCTCGTCGCCCAGGTGGAGGGTGTAGAGGCCGCCCCCGAACGCCGAGTCGCGATCCTCGAACAGGGCCTCGATCAGCCGCATGACCCAGGGTGTCTTGAAAAGGTCGGTCTGGCCTGTGGCGGCAAGCTGGGCGCGCTTCCAGGCGATGAGCTGGGTGAAGTCCTCGCGCGATTCCGATAGGGCGGTGAACCGGGCGGCGCCCGTCTCACGCTCGGCCTTGCGACGCTTCTTGTCGATGTCCTTGAGCGCTCCGATCCCCGCCGCCTTGCGCTCGGCCTCGTAGGCGGCGTAGCCGTCGGCGACGTCGATGATCCAGGAGGTGCTTTCGCCTCGTCCCTGCCCACGAAAGGCCGGGTCACCGGCCTGCATGTGGCAAAAGTCGAAGCGGGAAACGCCCATGGCCCGAAGCATGGCGCGCGGATCCGGCCGGAAACCGCCATGGGTCACAAGGGCCTGGTAGTCCGACATCGGCGCCCCGACCGGCATGGCGATGTCGCCACGCTTGCGCACTGGCAGGAAGGCCGCGGGCTGGCCGGCCGTATCATGCTGGATCGCCACTTGGACGCCGCTGTCGGGGCCTTGAGCCCGCGCAACGGCCGAAACCCACTGCGGCGACAGGAACGGGCTGTCGAAACGCGGCTCGGCCGCCTGGGCGGCCGACCAGCGCGCGCTGACCTCCGGCGGCAGTTCCAAGGCGGGGACGACGTCGATCTTCAAGGCAACCTCGATCCGACCTGAACGAGCAGCCGGAATTCTTGGCGATCTTGCTCTGGATAGATTGAATGAGGGTTTACAGCCTCAGTCCATCAGCTTCTTCGACAGATAGACATATTCCAGGGCCTGGCGGCGCGCGGTTTCGGCCAGGTTGGCGCTGGCCGCGTGGCCGCCGTCGACATTTTCGTAATAGAGCACCGGATAGCCCAGTTCTTCCAGCCTCGCGGCGGCCTTGCGGGCGTGGGCCGGGTGGACCCGGTCATCCTTGGTCGAGGTCTCGATGAACACCTCGGGATATTTCTGGCCGACCTTGAGGTTGGTATAGGGGTCATACTTGGCGATTACCGCCCGCTCCGACGGTATGGCCGGGTCGCCATACTCGCCGATCCACGAGGCGCCGGCCCCGATCTGGCTGTAGCGGATCATGTCGAACAGCGGCACCTGCACGACGACGGCGTTATAGAGCTCGGGCCGCTGGGTCAGGGCCACGCCCATCAGCAGGCCGCCATTGCTGCCGCCCATGATCCCCAGATGGCGCGGCGAGGTGATCTTGCGGTCGATCAGGTCCTGGGACACGGCGAAGAAGTCGTCATAGACCTTCTGGCGGTTCTCCTTGAGCCCGGCATTGTGCCAGGCCGGGCCGAACTCGCCGCCGCCGCGGATATTGGCCACCACATAGGTGCCGCCGCGCTCCAGCCACAGCTTGCCCATCACGCCCGAATAGCCGGGCGTCATCGACACCTGGAAGCCACCATAGGCGTAGAGCAGGGTCGGCGCCTGGCCATCCATGGCGAGGGTCTTGGGATGGATGACGAAATAGGGGATCCTGGTCCCGTCGGTGCTGGTCGCCTCGAACTGTTCGACCACGTGGGCCCCGGCGTCGAAACGGGCCGGCGAGGCCTTGATCTGCTCCAGCTTCAACGAGCCGGCGTCGGCCAGCCAGAGGGTGGAGGGCGTCAGATAGCCGGTGACGCTGAAGAACAAGCGGTCGTCCTTCGACGAGGCCGAGCCCAAACCGATCGTCGAATTGGCCGGGAGGTCGAACTTCTTTTTCGTCCAGCCCAGGGGCCCGTGATTATAGGCGAAGGCCACGCCGGTGACGTTGTCCAACAGGCCGACGATCAGCCTGCCGCGGGTGCTGGTCACCGACTCGACCGACTGCTTGGCGGTGGGGCGCAGCACCAGGGTTGCCTGGGCCTTGGCCGGATCAGCCTTGACCGCCCTGAGGCTGAAGCTGATCAGGTCGCCGGTCTTGAAGCCCTCCTCGGCCCAATCCTGCTCCAGAGACACCACCATCTGGCCATCGACATAGCCCTGGATCGAGCTCTTCACGGGCAGGTTCAGCCGCACGGGAGCAGCGTCGGTCAGCAGGTATTTTTCGCTCTCGAAGAAGCTGGTGGCGCGATTGGCCATCACCGCCTGGACCACGCCGTCGGCGTCGCGCAGCGTGTAGCCGCTGACCGAGACGTCATCGACCGTGCCGCGAAACACCTCCCTGGCCGAGGCCAGGGGGGTTCCGCGCTTCCAGGTCTTCAGCACATAGGCGTAGCCCGACTTGGTCACTTGGCCCGGCTCCCATTCGCGGGCGACCATCAGGGTGTCCTTGTCGATCCAGTCATAGTCCTGCTTGCCCTCGGGCAGCACGAAGCCGTCCTCTACGAAGGCGCGGGTCATCGTGTCGAACTCCCGGACGGTGACGGCGTCCTTGCCGCCGTCCGACAGGGTGACCAGGCACAGGGTCTCGTCAGGGGCCAGGCAATTGGCACCCTTGAACACCCAGTTGGCGCCCTCGGCCTTCGACAGGGCGTCGATGTCGAGGAGGGTCTCCCATTGTGGCGCGGGCGTCCGGTAGCTGTCCAAGGTCGTGCGGCGCCACAGGCCGCGCACGTGATCGACGTCCTGCCAGAAGTTGCGCAATGACCCGTCGCCGGCGAACGACACGCCCGGCACCCGGTCCTTGGCGTTGAGGATCGCCAGGGCCTTGGCCTCAAGGTCGGCATAGCGCGGATCACCCTGCAGCTTGGGCAGGCTTCGAGCGTTCTGGGTCTTGGCCCAGTCCAGGGCGCGGGCTCCCTCGATCTCTTCCATCCATTTGTAGGGATCGTTCTGACCCAACTGGTCCAGGGGCGTGCGCGCCTCGGTATCGGCGGAAGCCGGGACGGGCTGGGCGGCTTGGGCGGTGTTCGAAAGGGTCATGAGGCTCGTGGAGGCGAGGAGAACGAGAAACAGTCTGCGCATCTAGTGATCCAGGGCTGTCGCGACAGGTGGCCGGGCGACGGTAACGAAAATCACGGATGGCGCCAGAGTGGCCGAAAACACGCGGGTCAATCGTCTAAAGCCGCGCTAAGAACGCCGCACTTGGGCCTGACCTCTGACTCGGCCGAGGTTTTCCACTATATAACCCGCACCATGAGCCGCACCTTTCTCAAGATGAACGGGCTGGGCAACGACTTCGTCGTGCTTGAGACCGCCTCCCAGCCCTTCCATCCGACGGCGGAGGACATCCGCGCCATCGCCAGACGGCCCGGCAAGGATGGGGGCGAGGGCGGAATTGGCTGCGACCAGGTGATCGCCATCGATCCGCCCAGGGCGCAGGGCGCGAGCGCCTATGTGCGGTTCTGGAATTCGGATGGCGAGGAGACCGGGGCCTGCGGCAACGGTACGCGCTGCGTGGCGTGGCTGCTGATGCAGTCGTCGGACAAGACCGCCGTGGCCTTCGACACCGTGGCCGGCCGGCTGACCGGCCAGATGGCCGGCGACAAGCTGGTCACCGTCGACATGGGCCCACCGGGCCTGGCCTGGGACCAGATCCCGCTGTCCGAGGAGATGGACACCACCGGCATCGAGCTGCAGGTCGGCCCGATCGACGCCCCCGACCTGCACACGCCGGGCTGCGTCTCGATGGGCAATCCGCATGTGGTGTTCTTTGTCGATACGCCGGCCACCGATGAGCTGGCGCGCGGCACGGGGTCGCTGATCGAACACCACCCGCTGTTCCCGCAGGGCGTCAATGTCGGCTTCGCCAACGTCGTTGAGCGCGACCACATCAGGCTCAAGGTCTGGGAGCGCGGCGCGGGCCTGACCGCCGCCTGCGGCACCGGCGCCTGCGCGGCCCAGGTGGCCGCCGTCCGCAAGGGCCTGACCAACCGCGTCGCCAGGGTCGAGTTCGAGAGCGGGTCCCTGACCATCGAATGGCGGGCCAGCGACAGCCACGTGATCATGACCGGTCCCGTGACGATGGAATTCAGCGGCAAACTGCCCGAGAAGGTCGCGGCATGAGCGTCCATACCGCCCCCATCCACCCGGCGATTGGTCCAGGCAAGACGGCCGTGATCACCGGCGCGGCCGACGGCATCGGCCTGGCCGCCGCCCAGACCTTCGCCGGTCTGGGCATGAACGTGGTCATGGCCGACATCATGGGCCGCGCCCTGGCCAAGGCCGCCGACTCCATCGGCGAGCGCGCCTTGGCCGTGCCCACCGACGTCGCCGACCGCGCCGCGGTCCAGATCCTGCGCGACGCAGCGGTCGATCGATTCGGCGCTGTCGACGTGCTGATGAACAACGCCGGAGTTGGCGGCGGAGGCGACGCCTTCTCGGGCGAGGACCCGTGGAAGCGCATCCTCGACGTCAACCTGTGGGGCGTGATCAATGGCGTTCAAGTGATCGGCGAGGAGATGGCCGCCAGCGGCCGCCCCGGCTTGATCATCAACACGGGCTCCAAGCAAGGCATTACCCAGCCGCCGGGCAACACGGCCTACAATGTGTCGAAATCGGCGGTGAAGTCGCTGACCGAGGGGCTGGCCCACACCCTGCGCGAGATCGTCGATTGCCAGGTCGACGCTCGCCTGCTGATCCCCGGCTTCGTCCACACCGGCATGACCCGGCGCGGCGGCGACAAGCCCGCCGCCGCCTGGACCCCGCAACAGACCGTCGACTTCATGCTGGAAAGCATCCAGCGCGGCGACTTCTACATCCTGTGCCCCGACAACGACGTGCCCCGCGCCGTCGACGAAAAGCGCATGGCCTGGGCCATCGGCGACATCATCGAAAACCGCCCAGCCCTGTCGCGCTGGCGCCCCGACTGGAAGGACGCCTTCGCGGCGTTCGTCGATAAGCCGTGACCACCTACACCCTCATCTCCCGGCCGCCGAAGCCGGCCCCCACCTCCCAACATGAGAATGGGGGCGAGGAGGGCGGCCCGGCCGTCGTCTCCAACGGTCCCGACGACGTGGCGATCGTCACCTTCGGCTGCCGGCTGAACGCCTATGAGTCGGAAGCCATCCGGGCCCGCGCGGCCGCCGATGGCTTGACCGACGCGGTGGTGTTCAACACCTGCGCGGTAACCAACGAGGCCGTGCGTCAGGCCCGGCAGGCGATCCGCAAGGCGCGTCGCGAGCGGCCGGACGCCCGGCTGATCGTCACCGGCTGCGCCGCCCAGATCGATCCCGCCGCCTTCGCCGCCATGCCGGAGGTCGACCTCGTGCTCGGCAACGCCGAAAAGGCCGCGCCTGGCGCGTTGATGGACACCTCTACCCGTGTTCGGGTCAATGACATCATGTCGATCAGGGAGACCGCCGGTCACCTGATCGCCGGTCTCAAGGACCGCGCCCGGGCCTATGTCGAGGTCCAGAACGGCTGCGACCACCGCTGCACCTTCTGCATCATCCCCTATGGCCGGGGAAACTCGCGCTCGGCCCCGGTTGGCGAGGTGGTCGACCAGGTCCGCCGGCTCTCGGACGAGGGCTATAACGAGGTGGTGTTGACCGGCGTCGATGTGACGTCGTGGGGCTCCGACCTGCCCGGCCAACCGACCCTTGGCCAGCTGGTGGGGCGAATCCTGAAGCTGGTCCCTGGCCTGCCGCGCCTACGGCTGTCGTCGATCGACGCCGCCGAGATCGACGTCGACCTGTTTCGGCTGCTGGAGACCGAGCCCCGGCTGATGCCCTATCTGCACCTGTCCTTGCAGGCCGGCGACAACCTGGTGCTCAAGCGCATGAAGCGTCGCCACAGTCGCGAGGACGCCCTGAAGCTGGTGGCCAGCGTCCGCGCCGTGCGCCCCGACACAGCCTTCGGCGCCGACCTGATCGCCGGTTTCCCCACTGAGAGCGACGAGGCCTTCGAAAACACTCTGAGGCTGGTCGAGGAGGCGGGCCTGGCCTTCCTGCACGTCTTCCCCTACAGCGCTCGCCCCGGCACGCCCGCCGCGCGGATGCCGGCGGTCAAGGGCGGGGTGATCAAGGACCGCGCCCGCCGCCTGCGGGAAGCTGGCCAGGCTGGGCTTGAACGCCACCTCCAGCGCCAGGTGGGCCGCGTTCTATCGGGCCTGGTCGAGCGCGAAGGCGTGGCCCGCGCCGAGGATTTCACCGAGATCGCCTTCGATCCCGCCTTGGGGGGCGCCGCGCCCCAGGGCCGGATCGTTGCCTTTCGCGTCACCGGCCACGACGGCGCGAGGGTGATCGCCGAGCTCACCGCCTAGGGAGGTTTCCCATGTCCGATACGACCGCGCTGACCGGCGGCTGCCAATGCGGCGCGGTGCGCTTCAGCGTCGACGGCGCGCCTGGCCGCGCCTCGATCTGCCATTGCCGAATGTGCCAGAAGGCCTTCGCCGGAGCGTTCGGGGCCTTGGTCACCGTCTCGGTCGTCGACCTGATCTGGACGCGCGGCGCTCCGGCCCATTTCCAGAGCTCCGACCAGGTGAAGCGCGGCTTCTGCGCCGCCTGCGGCACGCCGCTAACCTTTGAATGGAGCGCCGAGCGGATCGACTTAGCGGTCTTTGCCTTCGACGATCCCTCGCGGGTCGAGCCGGCGGTGCAATTGGCCGTCGAGGGTCGTCCGGCCTGGATGGATCATCTGGCCGATATGCCGGTTCGCCCGCCGACGGGGCCGTCGGGTGTAGTAGTCAGCCGGCAGCATCCCGATCACGACACCTGATCCTTCTCCCTTTGCGGGAAAATGTGGGCTCGCTGAGCGATGTCGGATGAGGGGTTGACAGGA
>JACMOF010000125.1 GCA_014378155.1 Caulobacter sp.
ACGACGTACTCGACGTGAAGCCGATGACCCGCCGGATCGGCGCGGAAATCTTCGGTGTCGACCTCAGCCAACCCCTGTCGAACCGCCAGTTCGAGGAGGTGCACCAGGCCCTGACCCAGTATCAGGTGATCTTCTTTCGTGACCAGGAGATGGATCACGGGGCCCACAAGGCGTTCGGCCGCAAGTTCGGAAACCTGGCCATCCATTCGGGCGTGCCGGGCCTGCCCGACCACCCCGAGATCGTCGCCATCCACGCTGACGCTGATTCCAAATTCGTGGCTGGCGAGAGCTGGCATTCCGACCTGACCTGCGATCCCGAACCACCGTTAGGCAGCATCCTGCATATCAAGGTCCTGCCCGACGAAGGCGGCGACACCTGTTTCGCCAGCATGTACGCGGCCTATGAGACCCTGTCGGACAGGATGAAGGCCTATCTGGAAGGGCTGTCGGCCGAGCACGACGCCAATCCGGTCTACAAGGCGATCTTCCCGGACATCGACCGCAAATATAATTGCTCGGTGCACCCGATCGTGCGCACCCACCCGGTGAGCGGTCGCAAGAGCCTGTTCGTCAATCCATCCTACACGACCAAGATCATAGGCCTGCCCAAGGCCGAGAGCACCGCGATCCTGGCCTACCTCTACCAACACGCCGGCAACCCGGATTTCCAGGTGCGCTTCCGTTGGAAGAAGAACTCGGTGGCCTTCTGGGACAATCGCTGCACTTGGCACCAGGCGATCTGGGACTATTTCCCGGACACCCGCACGGGCTACCGGGTGACGGTGGCGGGCGACAAACCGTTCTGAAAGATCGCGATGACGCGTAGGCCTGCCTGTGGTACGACTGAGTCGCACCAAAATGGGAGCGCCAGATGGCCGCTGTCGAAAAGCTCAGCATCGCTCTGACGCCCGAGCTGACAGCCGATATTCGGCAGGCGGTCTCCACCGGCGAATATGCCTCGACCAGCGAAGTGATCCGCGACGCCCTGCGCGCCTGGAAACAGGTTCGCCAGAGCCGTGCGGCGGCTGTCGAGGGTCTGCGCCGCCTTTGGGTGGAAGGTGTTGACGGTAACGAGGATGCGGCGCTCCACGCTGAGGACATCAAGCAACGCGGCCGCGCGCGCTTGGCGACGCTGGAAGCTCGCAAGGCCTAGCCATGGGGCGGGTCACGCAGACACATCGGGCCAAGATCGATCTCGACGACATCTGGTTGCAGATTGCTCTGGACAGTCCGGCGGCCGCCGACCTGCTGATCGATAGGATCGTCGATCGATGCAACGCCCTGGGCGACCATCCTCGTCTAGGTCCCGCGCGCCCGGAGATCGCTCCGGACGCCCGCATGCTCGTGATTGGCGGCTATCTCGCCCTCTACCGCCTTCGAGGCGACGGCGCCCTGATCGTTCGGGTCGTTCACGGCGCGCAGGAAATCGAGGGCTTGTTCGAAACCGATTTGGAGCCGTGACCCTTATTCCCGCGTGAAGCTTTCCGGGATGACCGGGCTGGGACCCGCCTTGCCCCACAGCAGGATCTCGTTGCCCCAAGGGTCGCGGAAGGCGTGGTTGTAGCCGTTGAACTCGGCCCAATAGTGGTTGCGCCACAGCTCGACGGCGCCCAGCTTGACGGCGGTGTCGAGGATGCGCTCGGGCGTGTCGTCGTCGCCGATCAGCACCCAGATGCGCGGCTTACGGCCGTCGGTCGCCAGGTGGTGCGGCGCGACGCCTGCGGGCTCGGGATGGGGCCGGGCGTTGGCGGACTTGAAGATTCCCAGGTGCAGGTTGCCGATCTCGCTGTCGGTCCCATCGGGCTTCTTGAAGAAGCCGCCGGGCACCATGCGGTGGTATTCGCCCTGGGGCCGGGCGTCGTTCCCCCAGCCGAACACCTCGGCGTAGAACTTGCCAGCGGCGTCGGGGTCTTCGGAGGCAAGGTCGACGAAGATCAGGGTATTGGTCATGGTCGGTTCCGTCAGGCGGGGGCGTCGTCAAAGCCGATCGACAGGGTGAGGTTTTTCCAGGCGTCGATATCGGCCTGCAGGTCGGCGGCGGCGTAGCCGGCATAGGTCAGCGCATCCCCGCCCAGCAGCAAGTGCAGGGGCGGAGCGTCGGCGTCGGCGATGGTCAGGACGGCCTGGGCCGCCTTGGCCGGGTCGCCCGGTTCGTGGCCGGCATGGTCGGCCATGATCCGCTCGGCGTCGCGGGCCAGGCCGTCATAGTCGGCGAGCTTGATCGCGACGATCGCCTTGGAGCCCGTCGAGAAGCGAGTGCGCAGGCCGCCCGGGGCGACGTTGGTGACCTTGATCCCCAACTCGGAAACCTCGGCGGCCAGGGTCTGGGTCAGGCCCTCCAGCGCCCACTTGCTGGCGCAATAGACGCCAGTGCCGGCCCAGACCGCCAGCCCTGACACAGAGGTGATGTTGATAATCCGCCCTGCGCGACGGGCCCGCATGGCCGGTAGCACGGCCTTCAGCATCGCCAAGGGCCCGATGAGGTTGGTTTCAAACTGGGCGCGAACCTCGTCCAGCGAGGCCTCTTCCACCGCCCCGACCAGGCCGTAGCCGGCGTTGTTGACCAGGATGTCGATCTGGCCCGTGAGCGCCGCAGCTTGCGCGACGCCGGCCTTCACGGCGGCCTCGTCGGTGACGTCGAGCACCAGGGCGTGGCCGCCCAGCAGCTCGAAAGCGTCGGCGTCCCTGGCCTTGCGCACCGTGCCGACCACGGTGTCGCCGCGCGCCAGCGCCGCCAGGGCGATCTCGCGCCCGAGGCCTCCGGAGACGCCGGTGATCAACCAGGTTTTGGTCATGTGTCGTTCCAATCAAGCATCACTCGCATCCGTCTTCCCGGCGAAGGCCGGCACGCAGGTTCACCCAGAGCGGCTCGTGGGTTTCATCTGGGCCCCGGCCTTCGCCGGGGAAGCGGATTTTTAGTTGAATCCGAAAGTGATCTGGAGCCTAGACTGGCTTGTCGCCCTTCACCCACAGGCGGTGCATGGTCCGGAAGTACTGGGTGTCGTCATAGAGCGTGCCGGTATGCAGGGTGCAGCGGTTGTCCCACATCAATAGGTCGCCAGCCCGCCACTTGTGGCGGTAGACAAAGTCGTCGCCGGTCATGAACTCCACCAACTCGTCGATAAGGGCCAGGCCCTCGGGACCGGGTTTGCCGATCACCTCGGTGACGGTTCCGGTCGACGGCCACAGCGCCTTGCGGCCGTCGGCGGGGTGGGTGCGGATCAGCGGGTGCTCGACGTCGGGATTGGCCGCCTCAAGCTCCGGCGACAAGGTCTGCTGCTGGCCAAACTGCCGGGTGGCCATGAAGTGCTTGTAGCTGTGGTGCAGGCTCAGCGGCAGCAGCTCGGCCTGCTTCTCCGCCGACAGCGCGTTCCAGGCCGCGCAGCCATCGGCTAGCAGGGTGTCGGAACCTTCGTCGGGCACTTCCACCGCATACAGCATGGTCAGCATTACCGGCTCGGGCTTGTAGCTGTAGTCGGTGTGCCAGCCGACGCCGTCATTGTGGGCGCCGATCGGCTGGCCGTCGACGAGCCGGTTGCTGAGGATGAAGATCTTCGGATAGCCGGGCAGGGTGAACCGGGTCTGGGTGTGGTCTTCGGCCTCGCCGAACCGGCCGATGAATCGCATCAGATCGTCTGGCGTCATCGTCTGATCGCGCAGCACGATGGCGCCGTGGCGGTGGAAGGCGGCGACCACCGCGACGATCTTCTCGTCCGTGGCCGTGGGTAAGTCGACGCCGAGGATCTGGGCCCCGAACCCAGGCTTCAGTTCCGAAAAGACGAGGTCGTCGGCGAGCGTCATGTCCACGGGG
>JACMOF010000012.1 GCA_014378155.1 Caulobacter sp.
CTGGCCATCGTCGAAGCCGAGCAGCTTTTCGCGATCGCCGTTCAGCACGGCGCCGCTGGTGACCATTTCCGAATAGAGCAGCATCCGGCGAGACAGCACGCGATGCAACGACCGACAGTGACGGTCGCTCCAGTCCATCATAGGCGCGCAAGAGAATCTATGTGATTGAAATTGCAGCATTTTTTCGACTATTTTTAACACGTTGATGCGTGTTCAAGTTCGCCCTTTGTTTGCTTCTCTACGGCGCTTTTCGCCACGCGACAGCTTACTGAACACAAGGCGCACACGCTTTGGCGTCGATCCAGAAACTTCCGTCCGGCGCCTGGCGCGTCCTGATACGCCGAAAAGGTCAGTACGTCAGCGAGACCTTTATCCAACGCAAGGATGCTGAGATGTGGGCTCGCCGTGTCGAAGCGCAAATCGACATTGGCCAAAGCCCTCTTCTAAGAAGGCGGCAGGCGTCCGTACGCTCTCCAACCTGCTTGATCTGCACATTCAGGATAAAAGAATGTGGGGCGAGCTCCAAGTCGGTCAAAAGCCTCCAGCCTTGAGAGGCTCCGGGAAAAACTCGGCCGCATCCGTCTAGCCGACATTGATCGCGAGACGCTGATCGCGTTCGGGCAGAATCGAGAATTTGAGGCCGGGAACGTGATAGTGGCGGTGTACCGCCGCTGTCTTGCGGCCCATCGCGCCGCGCATGATCAGCCACATGATCATCTCTACGCCTTCTGAGTCGGTTTCTCGAAGGTATTCAATGTCCGGGATGTGAAAACCCGCAAGGTCTTCAACCCAACGATTGAGGTTCGAAAACGGACGGTAGCCGGCGGTCTTTCCTGCGCAGATCGGGCAACATTGATGAACCTCACGAAAGTTCTTCGCGACCAGCTTGCGGCTAGCGCTCGCCGCTTGCGCCAGCGCCAAGCCTGCCAGCCGCTATGCCCGGGCAAACAGCGCCGTTAGCTTCGCAGACAGAACCTCGTTTTCCCCCGGCTGCGCGAGCCTGGAAAGCAGTTGATCAAGCCGTTTTGGGTCGGATGGCGGCGGGGCGCGGCGCCCCCTGGGCCTGCCGCAATCGTGACCGCGACAGGTCCAGCTTGACCATAGTAAAAACTAACCTATTGGCAGATATGAGTTTTCATGGGTTGTGCGAGCCGAAGGAGCACCATAATCAGCCCTATTAACCGTCACCGCTATCATAGGGTGACAAAGCGCGTTTCCCCCGGCAGGCTTGGCTCTCTTTTGATTCCCAGCAGATGAGCTGACTTATGAACGTTTCGGATCTGATCGACGCCACCGTGGCCGCCGACGACAAGCTGACCAAGGCCCAAGCCAAGGCCATCATCGACGGCGTCTTTAAGTCGCTAACCGATGCGGCCGTGAAGGGCGAAGAAGTTTCAATCCCGGGCTTTGGAAAATTCAAGGTGCAGGCCAAGCCGGCCCGCACCGGCCGCAACCCCTCGACGGGCGCGGCGATCGAAATCGCCGCCAGCAAGAAGGTCGCGTTCACGCCGGCCAAGCAGCTGAAAGACGCCGTCAACGCCTAATTCCACGGCGAGCGGTCGGTCTCCTGCCCAGGGCGCCCGACCGCTCATCCTGGCCCGCCGTCCGCCAGAGACAATACCGGACCGCGCGCCCGCGTCCGATGAAGGGGTACGCCCCCACGTCTGACAGTAGCCTCCTGAATGCTTAAGGTGTTCCGACGACGTTTCGGGGCTCGCCCGCCGCGAACGCTTCGATATTGCCCAGTGTGATTTCCATGATCCGCCGCACCGCCTCGTCGGTGTCATAAGCGATGTGCGGCGTCACGATGACATTGGAAAATTTCAGAAGGGCGTGATTGGCCACCAAGGTCCGCATCCCGTCCGCCCCAAGGCCTGAGCCGGCCCGGAAGATATTGGCCTCGTCACGCAGCCAGGGCTCTTCGCTCAGCACGTCCAGCGCCGCCCCGGCCAGCCGTCCCTCGGTCAGGGCGTGGATCAGAGCCTCGACATTGACCACACCGCCGCGCGCGGTGTTGACCAGCACCGCGCTCGGCTTCATCCGCGCCAGCGCCTCCGCCCCAATCAGGTCGCGCGTGCCCTCGCCGCCCGGAATGTGGAGAGTGAGGACATCGCAGGTGGCGAGGAGTTCGGGCAGCGCCACGTAGCGCATCCCCAGCGTCGCCTCCAGGCCGGGATCCGGATAGGCGTCGAAGGCGATTACGGTCATGCAGAACCCCTTGGCGATCTGGATCACCCGTCGGCCGATCCGGCCGGTCCCGACCACCCCGAGGGTCTTGCCGGCCAGGTCGAAACCGCGCAGTCCCGTCTGGCTGAAGTCACCACGCCGGGTTCGCGCTACCGCTTCCGCCACCTTGCGGGCCAAGGCCAGCAACAGGCCGAAGGTATGCTCGGCCACAGTGGGGTCGCCATAGTCGGGAACGTTGCAGACAACGATCCCAGCCGCACGGCAGTAGTCCAGGTCAATATGGTCGTAACCGGTGGAGCGGGTGGCGATCAACTTCAGCTGGCGAAACGGTCGAAGCGCCTCGGCGGTGAGCTTGGAATCAATGAAGGTCGAAAGGACCTCGACCTTCGCCACATCATCCAGCCCCGCGACGTCCAACGGCCCCGACATGCAGCGGACGGAATGGGCGGGCGCCAGCCGCTGGGCCGCGTCGCGTTCCCAGTCCTGGGCCTCGGAGATCAGCACGTCCATCAATCAGCGCTCCCGCGCCTACTGACGCGGAGCGACGAGAGCACGGGCGGGAGCCTGACGCCATTCCGGACCGCCACCTAGGTCAGGAGGA
>JACMOF010000126.1 GCA_014378155.1 Caulobacter sp.
ACGCCGCTGCTGGCGCGGCGGATGCCGGCGGCGAAGTCGCTGGAGGAAAGGTTGTTCGCGCTGACGGTGCTGGGGGACGACAGGGTTGTGGAGCGGACCTATGTGGCGGGGGTGGAGCGGCATCGGCGCTAATTCCTCCCCCTGCGGGGGAGGTGTCGGCGCAGCCGACGGAGGGGGGCGTGATAGGCCGCCAAACCTGTGATCAACAGCCCTAAAACTCCCCCCACCGATCGCTGCGCGATCGCCTCCCCCCACAGGGGGAGGCTTGGGTAAGCCTCAGGCCCTCATCGTTTCCGCATACAACCTCAGCAGCCCTTCGGCCCTCACTCCCACCGTGATCGCCTGG
The DNA here is from genome assembly GCA_014378155.1 of Caulobacter sp. Classification (GTDB taxonomy): domain Bacteria; phylum Pseudomonadota; class Alphaproteobacteria; order Caulobacterales; family Caulobacteraceae; genus Caulobacter. The sequence continues at coordinate 347 of JACMOF010000126.1, forward strand.
ATCGGCTGGTCGTCCCAAGCCGACGGCCCAAACAGCTCCCCCTCCACCTTCTGCAAGGTCTGCCCCAGCGCGATCCCGTCGGTGATCACCCGGATAGACCCGCGGCGAACCTCGAACATCGACGGATTGATCACGAACGCCACTGCGGCGGCGTCATGCACGCAGCACCCGATGATCCCGTCGCGGCCGCCATAGAACGCCGCATAGGGCTTTGAAATGGCGTGGAGGAACGCGCCTGCCGGACCGGCGGACGCTTCCAGCCCCTCCATGAAGCTGGGGGTCATCACCACCTGGCTGGTGACGTCCAGGCTGACGGCGGTGACGAACCAAGGGGCGGTGAACACCAGGTCGGCCGCCTCGGGATCGTTCCAGATATTGGCCTCGGCCACCGGCGTGACATTGCCCGGCTTGCCGGCCACGGCGAAGGCGCCGCCCATGATCACCACGGCCTTCAGCAAGGTCGCGACCTCCGGGTCGGCCCGCAGGGCCAGGGCGAGATTGGTCAGCGGACCGACCGCGACCAGCGTGATCTGGCCGGGGTGCACGCGGGCCAGGTCGATGATCGCCTGATAGGCCGGCTTGGCCTCGGGCTCGCCAGGAACCAGGCCCGTCAGCTCGACGTCGCCCAGGCCGTTCTCGCCGTGCACGAAGGTGGGCGAGGGATTGCGCGGCCGGATCAGCGGCTTGTCCGCGCCCTTGTAGACCGGCGCCTTCAAGCCGAAGCGGTCCTTCAGATAAAGAGCGTTGCGGGTGGTGGGGTCGATGTCGGCGTTGCCGAACACCGTGGTCACGGCCAGCAGGTCAAGCACCGGGCTGGCCTCGATGAACAGCAGGGCCATGGCGTCGTCGATGCCGGGATCGGTGTCGAAGATAATCTTGGTCGTCATTTGAAGGACTTAACTCATCGCGGGACAAGGGGGAGACCCCTCAAACGAACCATGCTCCCGGCGCGAACCGGGAGCATGGCGGACGATGGCAATCCTTCGTATGCCGCCCGGCGCTGAGCCGAGCGGCGGTCTTCAGATTACCGCTTGGCGCTGATCGAGATGCCGACGATCCGAGGCTCGTTGACGAAACCGGTCAGGTTGTTGAAGTCGATGCCGCCGCGGAGGTTCGCCTCGTTGGTGATGTTGCGGGCGAAGGCGGCGATCTCGTAGGCGCCGTCGGCCTTGGCGTAGCCGAGCTTCAGGCCGCCTTCGAAGGCGCCCTTCGAGTTGAACTCCTTGCTCTCATACAGGAACAGGTTGGTGTAGCCCTGCTTGAACCAGTCGGTGTAGGCGAACAGTTCGCCGTCGCCGATCGGATAGCTGTAGCGGGCCGTGAAGTTCAGCACGTATTCCGGGGCGTTCGGGAACGGGTTGCCATCGACCTTGGCTCCGCCCGTCACCAGAGGATCGGTCACGCTGCACTGGGCGCAGGTGGCGACGATGAGGTTCTTGTCGGCGATCTTGGTGTGGTTGTAGCTGTAGCCGGCGGTGACCAGCAGGTTCTCGGTGACCGCGAACTCGCCGTCGAATTCGACCCCGTAGGCCTTACCCTTGTTGGCGTTGATCAGACGGTTTGAATTCGAGCCGCCGCCCACCGCGCTGAATTGCGGATCGTTGATCGTGTAGTTGAACACGGCGCCGTTGAAACGAAGGCGGCGATCCATCAGTTCGCTCTTGAAGCCCGCTTCATACGACTGGATGGTCTCCGATTGCGCCACCGACGAGCCGCTGCCGAAGGCGATGTCCCGGCCCTGGATCGACGGGCCGCGGAAGCCGCGGGCGACGCGCGCATAGAGGCTGACGTCGTCCTGCAGGGCATAGAACGCCGACAGGTCCCAGCTGACCTTCTCGTCCGAGACCGAGACCGGTGCTGGCTTGCCGAACGGCGTGAAGATCACCGCCATGTCCTTGTCGTCGCTGGTGTAGCGCAGGCCGCCAGTGACCTTCAGGGCGTCGGATACCTGATAGGTGCCTTGACCGAACACCGCCCAGGACGTGTTCTTGTGTTCCAGGGTCGAGGGCGGGACGAAGCCCGGGTCGCTGGTAACCAGGAACTTGGACTTGAAGTAGTAACCCCCAACCTGCCAGGTCATCGGGCCGTCATTGTCGGAGGCCAGGCGGATTTCCTGGGTGTACTGGTCCAGGTCGTCGATGCTGTCTTGCGAGGCGGAGTCGAATGGGATGAAGCCCGGACCGACGCCGGCCACGCCGCCGTCGATGTCGCCGCGGCTTCGGCCGTTGGTGGTCTCGTAGGCGCTGATCGACGTCAGGGTGAGGCCGCCCAGATCGTAGTCGATCTTCAAGGACTCGCCGTTGCCGTCGTACTTTTGCGGATTGTTGTCGCCGCCGTTGTAGAAGACCTTGTCGCGGTCGAAGTTGCCGTTGAGCTTGTTGCTGCCCTTGGTCAGGATGTTGGCGCGGAAGATCGCGGCCGTGCCGTCCAGCGAGCGGTTGTGGGCGTTCAGCAGGACGCTGAGGTTCTCGGTCGGGGTCCACAGCA
>JACMOF010000127.1 GCA_014378155.1 Caulobacter sp.
CTGCCGTTCAACCCGGCGCTCCTGAAGAAGGTGGACGAACTGGAACTGTCGGTCCGTTCGGCCAACTGCCTGAAGAACGATAACATCGTCTATATCGGCGATCTGATCCAGAAGACCGAAGCCGAGATGCTCCGCACCCCGAACTTCGGCCGCAAGTCCTTGAACGAAATCAAGGAAGTGCTGGCCGGCATGGGTCTGCACCTGGGCATGGACGTGCCAAACTGGCCGCCCGAAAACATCGAAGACCTGGCCAAGAAGTTCGAAGACCAGATCTAAGACCAAGTACGCGTATCGCGCCTAATCCGGGCCGCTCGTCATCCTTCCGGGATGGCGGGCGGCCTGGGCCTTTTGAAGCCGCAACAGCGGTGGAGGGTCCCGGCGCTTCGTTCTGACCCTGGCAGGGACACAGCTGGGATTGGTGACAATCAGCGCTCTTGATGCGCAACAGCGGGCCACGGCCCAGGAGACACTACAATGCGTCACGGTAAGGCTCACCGTAAGCTCGGTCGTACGTCCGCTCACCGCACCGCCATGTTCGCCAACATGTCGGCCTCGCTGATCAAGCACGAGCAGATCGTCACCACCCTGCCCAAGGCCAAGGAACTGCGTCCCTTCGTCGAAAAGCTGGTCACCCTCGCCAAGCGCGGCGACCTGCACGCCCGTCGTCAGGCCATCAGCATCGTTCGCGACGTCGAACAGGTCCACAAGCTGTTCGCCGCCATCGGCCCGCGTTACCAGGAACGCCAGGGCGGCTATATCCGCGTCCTGAAGGCCGGCTTCCGCTACGGCGACAACGCGCCGCTGGCCGTCATCGAATTCGTCGACCGCGACGTCTCGGCCAAGGGCAAGGACTCCGGCCCGGTGTTCTCCAACGACTCCGACGACTAAATTCCAGCGCTAGCTGAACGGAAAAGGCCCCGGAGCGATCCAGGGCCTTTTTCGTATCCTCCCCGCTTCAACGCGACGTTTGGCTCTGCACGCTTAGCGTCGTGGTTGAGATTTTATTCACTTCGCTGGAGCAACCTTCGCCGGAGTGATCTGGGGAGGTTAGGGGATGAAAATCTCCGGTGTCATGCGAGCTTTTGGCTGCGCATTGGCGTGCGGCGTAGTCCTGGCGGGCGGCGTCGCCCTGTTCGCGATCGAGGGCCTGCGGGTCGGCGGGCCGTTGTTCAAGCAGATCGTCAACAACAAGGACATCGTCGCCGACATCCTGCCGCCGCCGCTCTATGTCGTCGAGGCCGACCTAGTGGCGACCAAGCTGGTGGCCCATCCCGAGACCGTGCAGGCGGCCTCCGAAAAACTGGCGGCCCTGCGCAAGGACTACGACACTCGCCGCGACTACTGGATCAAGGCGTCGATCGATCCGGACATGCGCGACATGCTGGTCAACCAGTCCGCCGCCCCCGCCGCCGACTTCTGGCGCGAGATCGACCAAGACATCCTGCCGGCCGTGCGCTCTGGCGACCTGGAACGCGCCCGGCAGGGCCTGGCGCGGGCCGACGCCGCCTACGAGGTCCATCGCGCGGTGATTGACAAGGTCGTGGTCATGGCCAACCAGGACGCCCAGGCTGTCGAGGCCGGCGCGGCGCGCCAGACCCGCCTGGCCTTCCTGCTGCTGGCGGGGGCCGGGGTGGTGCTGCTGGCCGTGGTCGGCGGCGGCGTCGCGTTGATGAGCCGGCGCATCGTCCAGCCCATCCAGGCCATGACGGGTTTCATGGGCCGCCTTGCGGCCGGGGACTATGAAAGCGCCGTCCCGTTCGCGGGGCGGGGCGACGAGATCGGCGGCATGGCCACCTCGGTGGCGGTGTTTCGAGAGGCGATCGTCGAGCGCCAGGCCGCCCAGTCGCGTGTCGCCGCCGAACAGGCGCAAGCTCAAGCCACCAAGGCCCGGCGCGACGCCGAACGTCAGGCCGAGGAGGCCGGCCGCCTGCAGGTGGTCGAGGCCCTGGGCGCAGCCGTGGCCCGACTGTCGGCCGGCGACCTGACGGCGCGACTGCCGACAGCGTTCCCTCAGGCCTATGAAGGCTTGCGTGGCGATTTCAACCGGGCGATCGCCACCCTGGAGGGCGCGCTGGGCGAGGTGATCGGCGGCGCCGGCGTGCTGCGTTCCGGCGCGGCCGAGATCAGCGACGCCATCGAGAACCTGTCGGCGCGGACCGAGCGCCAGGCCGCCAGCCTGGCCGAGACCGCCTCGGCCCTGGGCGAGGTCAGCGCCAGCGTCAATCGCCCCGCCGAGGGCGCTGGCGAGGCCAATGCCGCGGTGATCGACAGCCGGGCCGTGGCCGACCGCTCCAGCCAAGTCGTCGACCGGGCCGCGCAGGCCATGGGGCAGATCGAAACCTCGTCAGCCAAGGTCTCGGAAATCCTCGGCGTCATGGACGAGATCGCCTTCCAGACCAATCTGCTGGCCCTGAACGCTGGCGTGGAAGCGGCGCGGGCCGGAGACGCGGGTCGCGGCTTCGCCGTGGTGGCCCAGGAGGTGCGGGCCCTGGCTCAGCGTTCCGCCGAGGCCGCCAAGGCGATCAAGGGCCTGATCGCCGAGTCGTCGAGCCACGTACGCTCCGGCGTCACCCTGGTCGGCGAGGCCGGGGCGGCCTTGGGCGACATCGTCGAGCGGGTGGGACGGATCGGCGGCCTGATGAGCCAGATCGCCCAGTCCAGCCGGGAGCAGGCCGCAGGCCTGTCGGAGGTCGATCTGGCGGTCGGCCAGATGGACCAGGTCATCCAGCAGAACGCGGCCATGGCCGAACAGGCCACCGCCTCCAGCCGCTGCCTGGCCGATGATGCGGTGCGGCTGCAGAGCCAGGTCGAGCATTTCCGGGTGTCGAGCGGTCAGGTGTCGCGCGCGGCGGCGTGATCGAGGGCTACTCCTTGGTCAAATCCTGCCGTTTGAACAGCACCAAGGCGCCCGCGACCAGCGCCGCGAGCCACAGCGCCATCAGCAGCAGTCCCAGTCCCGCCGGCCCCGCCTCAGGCCGCATGCCCGCCGGCGCGGCGACGAAAGTCTTCAACAGGCGCGCGGCGTAGGCCGGAATAGCCAGGGTCTTCCAGGTCGATTCCTGAGCCATCGTCGCCAGGGTGGACTGGGCCACGACGACCACCAGGCCGGCCACCACCGCCCCCATGGTCGAGCGGGTCACCACGCCGATGACGGCGGCCAAGGCGCCGACCAGCATCAGCTGTAGCCAGGTGATCAGGAACACCCCCGCGAACTGGCCCAAGACGTTCGAGCCGGCCGGCGGCCCGACCAGCGGCGCGGCGTTGACGAGGCCGCTGAACAGTCCGCCGAGCCCGGCGGCGACCCTCGTCTGCACCAAGCTCCAGGGGGGGGCCTCTCCCAACACGATCACCTTGGCGGCCAGCAGGTTC
>JACMOF010000128.1 GCA_014378155.1 Caulobacter sp.
AGCAGACCCCTCCGTCCCCCGAAGCGGGCGGCTCCTCCCCTTGAAGGGAATTGGCAGATAGCGCGGTAGACCCCCTCCGGCCCTGCGGGCCACCTCCCCCTGCGTGAGAGGATTGTCGGAGAAACGAAATCGGACGCCTGGCATGGGGTCCAGGCGTCCGGGGATCGCGGCCTGCCGAGGCGGTATTCCACGGCGGCTATAAGGCGGGGTCGCGCGCTATGAAAACGGCGGCCGCGAAACCTGTGTCAGGTCAGGCGCTGGGCCTGGACCTAAGCTTCGTCGCCCTCCTCCGGGCCGCCGACCAGAAGCTCTTCCTCGATCTTCTGCGACGACTTGCGGACGGCGGCCTCGATCTCGTTGGCCAGATCCTTGTTAACCTTGAGGAACTCGCGGACATTGTCGCGGCCCTGACCGATGCGCTGACTGTTATAGGAGAACCACGAGCCGGCCTTGTCGATCACCCCGGCCTTGACGCCCAGGTCGATGATCTCGCCCAGCTTGGAAATGCCCTCGCCATACATGATGTCGAACTCGACCTCGCGGAACGGCGGCGCCACCTTGTTCTTGACCACCTTGACCCGGACGTTGTTGCCGACGATCTCGTCACGGTTCTTCACCGAGCCGGTACGACGGATGTCCAGGCGGACCGAGGCGTAGAACTTCAGGGCGTTGCCGCCCGTGGTGGTTTCCGGGCTGCCGTACATCACCCCGATCTTGTGACGGATCTGGTTGATGAAGATGACGATGGTGTTGGTCTTGTTGATCGAGCCGGTCAGCTTGCGCAGCGCCTGGCTCATCAGGCGGGCCTGCAGACCGGGCAGGCTGTCGCCCATCTCGCCTTCGATTTCTGCCTTGGGGGTCAGGGCCGCGACCGAGTCGATGACCACCACGTCTACGGCGCCGGAGCGCACCAGGGTGTCGGTGATCTCCAGGGCCTGCTCGCCATTGTCGGGCTGCGAGACCAGCAGGTTGTCGAGATTGACCCCCAGCTTGAAGGCGTAGCCCGGATCGAGCGCGTGCTCGGCATCGACGAAGGCGGCGGTGCCGCCGGCCTTCTGGACCTCGGCCACCACGTGCAGGGCCAGAGTGGTCTTGCCCGAGCTTTCCGGACCGTAGATCTCGATCACCCGCCCCTTGGGCAGGCCGCCGATGCCCAGAGCGATGTCGAGGCCCAGCGAGCCGGTGGACACCGACTCGATCTCCATCTTGCCCTTCTCGCCCAGCTTCATCACCGAGCCCTTGCCGAACGCCCGGTCGATCTGCGCCAGCGCCGCTTCAAGAGCGCGCTGTTTGTCGCCGTCTTCTTTGCCCACGAGTTTCAAAGCCGCCTGATTGCTCATTGGAGATCCGCCCTTATTCCATGATTCCGACCGGCAGATCGGAGGTTCGCGCTCGGCGCGCCCTTCGCCTGTGGAATGATTAACGAGTACATGCTTTGTTCCGTGTTCACAAGATGTTCTTTTCTCGTGGCGCGGAAGCGATGAGGACGGTCTATCGGCTATATGCGTCAGAAGCGGTCACATAGGTCGCGACGGAAATCGCCGCCCTGCGACATTTTCTCGCGCCCTGCGGTCGAGCTTTCGTCCGCGCCTCAACCGCTCCTTAACAAGCAGGCGCCCATGGTGCCCTCTTCCGGGGGGAGCACCGTCTTGTCGATCGATCCGCGCCGTCTACTGGGCCTGGCCTTCGCCAGCGCCGACCTGCTGATGGAAGTCGAGAATGGCCAGGTGATCCTGGCGCTCGGGGCGGCCCAGCGGATCATGGGCCTGGACGAGCGTTCGGTGATGGGCCGGGTGTTCCGGGATCTCTTCGCCGCCGCCGACCGCCCGCTGGTCGAAGCCGTGCTCAATGTGATGAGCGATGGCTTCCGGCGCGGACCCGTCACACTGCGCATGGCCGGCGAGCCGCCGCGTCACGTCAATCTGACCATGCGCGCCCTGCCCGACAATGGCGGCCGGATTTCGGTTTCGGTCACCCCCGCCCCCGCCCCTTCGGGCCAGGTCGACGAGATCGGCCTGCGCAGCCGCGAAAGCTTCGAGGATATCGCCCGGGGCCTGTTCGAGGCCGCCCGGGTCACCGGGCTCGAGCTTGAACTCGCGATGGTCGACTTCTCGGGCCTGGACGTCGTCCGCGACCAGCTGTCGCCTCGCGAGGCCCACGCCCTGGACGTCAAGCTGGCCGGCGCGGTGCGGGCCGAGTCGCACGCCGGCGGCATGGCCACGCGGCTGTCGTCCGAACGCTTCGCCCTGGTGCGGACCAAGTCCGACCATCCCGATGACATGGCCCAACGCCTGACCAAGTCTACCACGCTGACGGCCGCCGCCCATGTCGTGCCGCTGGACGCCGGCGTCGCCCCGGCCCGCGGGCTGAAGGCCCTGCGCTACGCCTTGGACGATTTCCTGCGCGAGGGGCTGAAGGACTCCCCCCCGATCAGCCTGTCGGAAGCCATGAACCGCTCGGTCAAGCGCACCCTGGCCAAGGCCGGCGCCCTGGGCGTGGCGGTCAGCCAGCGGCGGTTCACCTTGGCCTACCAGCCTGTGGTCAACCTGGCGACGGGGATCGCCCATCACCACGAGGCCTTGGTGCGCTTCGAGGACGGCGGCAGCCCGTTCCAGTTGATCCGCATGGCCGAGGAGCTCGACCTGATCGAGGAGCTGGACCACGCGATCGCCGAGATGGCCGTCCAGCGTCTGGCCGGCGACCGGACGGGCGCCATCAAGCTGGCGGTCAATGTCTCGGGTCGGACGATCGTCAACGAGGGCTTCGTCGATCACATCGGCCGCCTGCTGGCCAAGCATGACAAGGCCAAGGGTCGCCTGATCTTCGAGATCACCGAATCCAGCGCCATCGACGATCTGCCCCGCGCCAACCAGCATATCCAGGCCCTCCGAGGCCTCGGCTCACTGGTGTGCCTGGACGATTTCGGGGCTGGAGCCTCGTCCTTCGCCTATCTGCAGGAACTGAGCCTGGACATCGTCAAGATCGACGGCCGCTATGTGCGCGAACTGGCCGGCAGCGGCCGCGACGGAGCCATGGTCCGCCACCTGGTCCAGATGTGCCGCGACCTGAATATCCGCACCGTCGCCGAGATGGTCGAGACCGTCGAGGTCGAGGAGGTCGTCCGCAAGGCCGGGGTCGATTTCGCCCAGGGCTGGCTGTTCGGCAAGCCGGCCGACAAGCCGCAGCCGGCGTTGAAGGTGGCCTCCGTCACCCCGGCAGCACGGCGGGCCGGGATTTCGGAAGGCTGGGGCTAACCCCTATTTGCCGGCCTTGGTCTTGGCTACGTAGTCGTCCACCACGCGGTCCAGCACGACCAGCGGCGTCATGCCGGCCAGCAGGCCCGCGTCGTGGAACTGGCGGATGTCGAACCGCTTGCCTAGCGCCTTGCGAGCCCGTTCGCGGGCCCTCAGCCAGGTGATCTTGCCGATCATGTAGCTGCAGGCCTGGCCCGGCCAGACCACATAGCGCTCGATCTCGGTGATCGTGCCGCTCTCCTCGTCGCCCATGGTCTCGGCCATGTACTTGACCGCCTGTTCGCGGCTCCACCTCTTGTGGTGCATGCCACTGTCGACCACCAGGCGCACGGCCCGGAACAGGGCGTCGTGCAGCATGCCGATATGGCCGAAGGCGTCGTCCTTATAGATGCCCATCTCGACGGCCAGCTGCTCTGTATAGAGCGCCCAGCCCTCGGTGTAGCCGGAATTGCCGATGGTCTTGCGGATCAGCGGAAGGCCCTTGGCCTCGTTCGAGATCGACAGCTGCAGGTGGTGACCCGGGACGCCCTCGTGGACGGTCAGGGTGGTGAGCAGATATTTCGGCTGCTCGGCGGTGTCGCGCAGATTGATCCAGTAGATGCCCGGACGCTTGCCATCCAGCGACGGCGAATTGTAGTAGCCGCCCGGCGCGCCGGCCTCGATGGCCTTGGGCACGCGGCGGATCTCCAGCGGGGCCTTGGGCAGTTCACCGAAATAGGCCGGCAGCTGCTTGTCGATCCACTTGGCCTTGGCGTTGAGGTCGGCGATCAGCTGTTCCTTGGCCGCGTCGGTATTGGCGTAGATCTGGGCGGGATCGGTGGCCAGGGCGCGCATCTTCTCGCCCGCCGTGCCCTTGGTGATCCCCCGGCTCTTGAACAGCACGTCGATCTGCGCCGACAGCGACTTGACCAGGTCCAGACCCAGCTGGTGAATCTCGTCCGGCGTGATGGTCGAGGTCGTGTAGTTCTTCAGCGACACGGCGTAGTAGTCGTCGCCGTTCTTCAGCCGCCAGACGCCGGCGTCATGGGTGGCCTTGGGGCGGACGCTTTCCAGCAGGGCGATCTGGCGCTTGAGGGCGGGCAGCACCGAGGTCTCGTAGATCCTGATCGCCTCGCCGGCCCAGTCGCCGGGGATGGTCTTGGCCTTGGTCCGGCGGGCCACCGAAAGCACCAGCGGCGCCTCGGCGACGGGCGTGCCGGCGAAGGCCTTCATCTGGATCAGGGCCTTGTCGATCACGAAGTCCGGCGGGATCACGCCGTCGGCGAAGTCGCGGGCGGCGATGGCTGACTCCTGGTCCATCAGCCGGGCAAAGGCCTCCAACCGCGACAGATAGGCGTCAGCGTCTTCCTTGGTCTCGATGGCGTGCTGGGTGTCGAGGAAGTCGGGACAGGACTGGTAGGAGCCGGTCAGCTGGCTGAGCACATAGGGCGCGCCGGAGCCGCCGCCGGCATAGCTGAACTTGCTGTTGCCCTCATCCTGCACGGCTAGGGTGAACTCGACGGTATCGTAATTGACCCCGTCCATGCCGGTCAGGGCCTTGCGGTCTATGGCGCGCAGGTCGGCCAGCTGCTGCCTGGTCTGGGCGACGCCGGCGGCGATGGCGGCGGACGAGCGGTCGGCCAGCAGCGACTTGGTCCAGGCCAGGTCGCCGACGTCCATGCCCAGGCCCGTGGTGGTCTCGGGCGACTGGCGCAGGGTCTTGGCCATGAAGGCGTCGAGCAGGGCGTTCAGCCTGGCCGCCTCGCCGGTGGCGGCGGCGGCGGCGGGCGCGTCGGCCAGGGCCAGGCTGGGCGCGCTGGCGGCGAAGCCCGCCGCGACGGTGGACAGCAGCATCTGACGACGGTTTTGCATGGCGTGGGTCCCCTTGCCCTGGATCTAGCTGGGCAAAGGCCTAGAGGGCCTTGCCCGGCGCGGCAACGGCGGCGGCATTAATTTCCCGTCATCTTGCGGCCAAGCGCATGTTTCATGCGGCGGGCCGTGTCAGCTCAAGGTCACGAACAGCTCGTTCTCGATCACCCACTGGCCGGTGATCTTGCGCCAGGTCGCCAGATAGGTCCCGCTTGTATCCGCCACGCCGCGCGTCGTGCCGACCCAGGTTCCGTGCTCGGCGGCCCGGTCGCCCTGGGCGTCGCTCACGACCCGTTCGGTGGTGCGGACATAGGCGACGAAGGCCGGGTCGGTGAACTGGCTGGCGAAGGCGGCCAGCACGTCGTCGCGACCCAGGATCAATGACCCGTCGCCGACGATCACCTTGATGTCCAGCGCGAAGAACGGCGCCAGGCGACGCGCGTCCTTGCCGGCGATCAGCCTGTTGGTCAGCTTACGGCGGGCGGCGATGGCGCCCTCTGGCGTGGTCATGGGCAAGCGCTCGAGTTGCATGTGGCTGGCGGGCCGTACGCCGGTATAGGCTGCGCCCTGACCGTCGCAAACAGGAGGCCCCGACCGCATGTCGTCCCTGCCAGTGCTGACCACCGCACGCCTGACCCTGGCCCCGCCGGAGCGGTCCGACTTCGAGGACAGCGTCGCGCTGTGGAGCGACCCGATGGTCACCCGCCATGTCGGCGGCCGCACCTCGACGCCGGAGGAGAGCTGGGCGCGCCTGCTGCGGGCCCGCGGCCTGTGGTCGTTGCTGGGCTACGGCTATTGGGGCGTGCGCGAGACGGCCACCGGCCGCTATGTCGGCGAGGTGGGGTTCGCCGACTTTCACCGGGCGCTGGAGCCGTCGATCGACGGAATTCCCGAGATGGGCTGGGTGCTGGCGCTCTGGGCGCATGGGCAGGGCCTGGCGTCGGAGGCCGTGACCGCGGGCCTGGCCTGGGGCGAGACGGTGTGGGGCGAGGGTCCCGTGGTCTGCATCATCGATCCGGACAACGCCCCGTCGCTGAAGCTGGCAAGGCGCATGGAGTTCGTCGAGGTGGCGCGGACGATCTACAAGGACGGACCGACGGTGCTCTTGCGGCGGGGCTAGAGCATTTGTTCTCGCATCGCTTTTGCGGAAAACTGGTGGCCACTTTTCCGCGCGATGCTCTAGGCGCCAAGCGCGGCCAGCTTTTTCATGATCTCGTCTATCCGGGCGTTCGAGCCCTGGCGAAAGGTCTCGTAGGCGCCGGGCTGGGCCGGATCACCGAGGACGGCGACCTCGCGCTGAAGGCGGGCCAGGCGCTGGAGCTGGGCGTGGCGGACCTGGGCGGCGGTGAGCCGCGCGATGGCGCGATCGATGGGGCAACGCGGCAAGGGCTTGCGGTCGTCGGACATGTTTTCCTCCTGTGGCTCACCCACTTGCCCCCACCTGGCGACTGCGTCGCCTGTCCGCCCCCATAGGGGGCGGGGCTCAGATCGCGCGAGGCTCCGCCCCCATGGGGCGGACAGACCGCGCAGCGGTCAGGTGGGGCAAGTGGGTGTGATCCCACGCCAATTGGCTGTGAGTTGGTTTGGGGAGGGTTGCGAAGCGCCCGGGCTCCGCCCGGAGGTTTTGCAGTGTGATTACCGTTTCGACGAAGACGAGCGCTTCGCGTGGAACCGTTATTCGGGAGCGGTCGGGCAGGCAGGGGTCTTAGCCCTTCTCCCGACGCTTTCGCTCGCGCCCCCGACGGGCGGGCCAGGGCGGCGAGCCCCGGTCCCGGACCGCATGCGTAACCCCCGCATGCCTGCTGGC
>JACMOF010000002.1 GCA_014378155.1 Caulobacter sp.
CCACGCTCTATGTGATCACGCCGGACGGCCTCTTGGCCACCCAGGGCAGCCCTGGCGGCGCGCCGGTGTCGCCCAATAGCGGAACCCTGATCGCGGTCGGCGCCCTGGGCTATACGACCAACTCGTCAGTGGGATTCGACATCTCCTCGACCGGCCAGGCGCTGGCCACCCTGACCAACTCCGCCTCGGGGGTCACCAGCCTTTACAGCATCAATCTGGCCCCCGGCGTCGCCACGCCCGTGGGCGCCTTGTCGGGCGCGACGACCTATGGCGGCCTGACCTTCGCCCCGACGCCGTTTGCTCAGTTGGGCGTGACGGCCAACCAGAGCGCCGTCGGCGCCACCCTGGACAATTTCGCCGCCGCGCCCACAGCGGGTCTGGTCGAGCTGTTCAACGCCCTTGACCCTAGCCCCACCGGGACCTCGGCCGGTTTGGCCGCCCTCACTCCGGCCAGCTATGTCAATCTTCCCGAAATCGGACGCGTGTCGGCCCAGGCCCAGGACACCGCCGTCTCGAACCACCTGCGCAATGTCCGGGGGGGCGACAACCTCGGCGCCGGTGGCATGACCACGAGCGACGGCGGCAAGCTGGGCATGTTCTTTGACGCGCGCGTCAGCACGACGGAGTATGACGCCGCCTTCGAGCGGTCGCAGGCCAAGCTCAACTCGGCCAATTTCGTGCTGGGCGTTGACTACGCCCTTACCCCCGCCCTCGTGATCGGCGCGTTTGGCGGCTACACCGACGGATCCGCCAAGCTCGACGCCCAGGGCGGTCACGCCGACAGCGAAGGCGCATTCGGCGGCGTCTACGGCTCGTTCGGTTTCGCCAGCCGCTTCTATGTCGACGGTTTCGCCAGCTACACCGACGCGGACCTGGACCTTCGCCGGCAAGTGCTGATCGGACCCGGCTATGCGGGCGTGAATACGGCGAGCACCAAGCTGAAGACGACAGCGGCCGCCCTGACGGCCGGCGCAACCTACGACATGATGGGTTTCCAGGTTGAGCCCTTCGTTGGCCTGCACTATTCGCGCAGTAAGGTCGACGACTTCAATGAACAGGGCAGCAGCAGCGCCTTGGCGGTCGGCGAGTTCGCCGGAGAGGCCTTCGAAAGCCAGCTGGGCGTCAAGCTTGCAAGCGTGTTCGAGGCGGGCGGCGCGACGCTGAAGCCTGAGTTCCGCATCGCCTGGGTCCACGACTTCAACGATGACGATTTTGGCGAGACCCTCTACGCCACGGTGCAGCAGCCGGGCCTGGCGCCCTTCGCCTTCCGCTCGACCGCTGTCGATGACGCCGACGCCGCGCTCGTCGGGGCGGGGCTTAGCGTGCTGTCCTCGGATCGCTTCGCGGTGCGCGTCGACTACAGCGGTCGGTTCAGCGAAGAGACGACGCAACATGGCCTGGCGATGACGGTGAAATACGCCTTCTAGGCCTGAGATGACCGCCGCCTCCGGAACGGGGGCGGCGGCTATTCCATGTGGTCGGCCTGGTAGCCTGGCGTGGGCACAAGCGGTAGGCTGGCGGCGAGAACCGACACGGCGATCAGCCAGCTTGCGACGACCTTGAGCACGATCCGCCGCCCGCTCCGAACCAACCACGCGCCCGGCACGCACAGCAGGACGACCGGCAGCGCCTTGATCAGGTCTAGGCGCGAGCCGGCGACCGCGATGACCAACCCGGCCCACAAACCGCTATTGATCCCCAGCGCCAGGGCCAGCCGTGGTCCGACGCCTCCGGGCAGATGCACGGCCGCGGCGGCGATTACCACGCTGATCCAGCAGCCCAGAAACACCGCCTCTCGCCACGCGACCGCCTGGGTGGCCAGGCTGGCCAGCGCCGCCACGACGATCAGAGCGACGATGGCCGACCACCTCGCACGCCCTGGTGCGAAGGAGAGGGCAAAGGCGAGGGCCGCGCAGAGCAGGGCTGGGGGAAGCGCGCCGCCCCTCACGACATGATCGCCGCATAGAGAAAGCCCAGGCCGGCCAGGCCGATCAGCCCGCCCACGGCCCGGGTGATCACGACACCGCCGCGAACCTTGTGCAGCATGCCCAGGCCGATGCCGACCACGTGCAGCAAGCCCGTGGACAGCACGAAGCCCACGCTGTAGCCGATCGGGTCGGCGGCCGAAGGCAGCTCCTTGCCGTGCGCGTAGCCATGGAAGATCGCGAATACCGCGACGATGAGGGCGGCGGCCCAAACCGGCGCACGGATCCCGCCCGCGATGAGTACGCCCAGGGTCACGACGGAGAGCGCGATGCCGAACTCCACCGGCGGGATCGGTACATTGGCCATCCCCAGCATCGCGCCGAATGCCATCACGGTCGGGAAGATCACCGGCAGGGCGACGATCAGCGGTCGCCCCAGAAACGCGCCCCATAGGCCGACGGCCACCATGGCCAGCATGTGATCGAAGCCGCTGAGCGGATGCAGGAAGCCCGACAGGAAGCCGCCGGCCAGGCCCGTGCCGCTATGGGCCAGGGCCGGCTGCGCGAAAAACAGGGCGCCGAAGAAGATCGTCGTGGCCATTGAAACCTTTATGGGAGGCGCGCCGTACATCTGTTGTTCCCCAATGACGTCCGGAAACGCCCATGCCGAATTCGACGGTCTCGTCGCCTGCACCCAACTACGGCCGCAGGGTGCGATCGGATGCCAAGCCGCGTTCAAGCATGCGCTTTTCCGGCGCGGCCTTGGTGGTGGCCTTGGCGTGGGCCTCTGGCGGCGTGGCGCTGGCGCACGACTTTTGGCTGCAACCGACCAACTTCCGGGTGGCGGCGGGGCAATCGACCCCGGTCTCGATCCAGGTCGGCCACGGCGAGGCGCGCCAGCGCTGGGTCAGCAGCGACCGGGTGGTGACGTTGCGCGACATCGGACCAAAAGGGATCGCCGATCGACGTCCCGAATTGATCCGAGCCGGCGCGCAAGACATGTCGCTGGCCTTCGCTGCGCCCGGCCTGCACATTCTCGCCCTGGAGACCAACCACGCCGACAGCGATCTGCCGGCCATCCGGTTCAACGACTACGCCAAGGCCGAGGGACTGACCGCGGCTCTTCAAACGCGACAGGCTCAAGGCAAGACCGACGCGCCAGGCCGCGAGATCTACAGCCGCCGCGCCAAGGCTCTGGTGCTGGTCGGCGCGCCTCTGCCCGGCGACGACGCCCGGGTCACCAAGCCCCTGGGACTGACGCTGGAAATCGTGCCCGAGCGCAATCCCTACGCGCTGAAACCCGGCGAGCCCCTGCCTGTTCGGGTCCTTTACGAGGGCCGACCGTTGGCGGGCGCCACGGTGAAGCTCACCAATCTCGATTTTGACATGCGGCCTCTGGCGGTCAAGCAGACCGACAGCGCCGGCCGCGCCGCCTTCGACGTGCCGCTGAGGGGACTGTGGCTACTCAACGTGATCTGGACCAAGCCGATCAAGGATCCGCGCGGCGATTTCGACACCACCTTCTCCAGCCTCAGCTTTGGCTTCCCGCGCTAGACACCCGCTACGGACTTATTTTTCGAGGGCTGAAACTCTAGGCCTTCGTCGCCGTATCTCGAATGAGCGGGGCTGTGAGGGATCTATGGCGGGACCATCGGCGAGCGGCCAGACGCGGCGATGGCGTCGGATGAGCGCCGTGATCGCCGTGACGGCTTTGACTATGTCAGCTCAAGCCGCCAAGGCCCAGGTCCTGGAGATCGGAGCCGACGGCGCCGTGACCACCTATGATCGGCCGTCGCAATTTCTCAGCGAAGGGGCGACGCCCCTGAACCGGCAGACGGCGACAACCTCTGGCGCCAAGTCGTCGGTGGCCGCCCTGACCGGGGCGGCCGACGCGGTTGGCCTGAGCGCGGATCTTGTGGAGGCGGTGGCCTGGCGGGAGTCCCGGCTGCGGCCTCGCGTCGTGTCGAGCGCCGGCGCCGTGGGCGAGATGCAGCTGATGCCGGGAACCGCGCGCGCTTTAGGCGTGGATCCCTATGACACGGCGCAAAACTATTTCGGCGGCGCGAAGTACCTCAACCAGATGCTCCAGCGTTACGACGGCGACATCGTCAGGGCGCTGGCCGCCTACAACGCTGGCCCCGGCGCGGTCGATCGCTACGGCGGTTTGCCGCCCTTCAAGGAAACCCGCGCCTATGTTGCGGCGATCATGGACTGGCTCAGCCAACGGGCTGAAGCCGACGATGGAAGATGAGATTCATGGCGGGTGACCACAGACATGCGGCGCGTTCTGCAGCCATGGCGGCCTTGGCGATGGTCGCGACCAGCGTGGCCAGCGTCGCCCATGCGCAGTCGATGCAGCTTGACCCGGCCGGGTCCAGCCCGATCCTGTCGGCGGTCAACTGGCTGCAAGGCACCTTGCTCGGTAATGTCGCCACGGCCCTGGCGGTCTTGGCAGTCGGGGCGACCGGCCTGATGATGCTGACCGGCCGCATCGACTGGAAGCGCGGCGCCACGGTGATCCTGGGCTGTTTCGTCGTGTTCGGAGCGGCGGCCATCGTCGCCGGTATCCAGTCCGTCTCCAGCGGCGTCGGCTAGGTCATGGCGCAGCTCGAACGCGAGCCGGTGTTCGGCGCCCTGACCCGGCCGCAGATGTTCGCCGGCGTCACCTACAGCTATTTCGTGCTCAACGCCGTGGTGACGATGGAGCTGTTCCTGATCACCAAGTCGTTCTGGGTGCTTTTGGCGGCCCTGGTCATCCACGCGATCGGCTATGTCGGCTGCCTGAAGGAGCCACGCTTCTTCGACTTGTGGCTGATCAAGCTCAGCCGCTGTCCTCGGGTGCGCAACCACGCCTTCTGGCGCTGCAATTCCTATTCGGCCTGAGCCGATGACCGTCGCGCTCAATCGCCTGACCGGCAAGCCTGACCCCAAACGCGAACAGGCGGCGGGGGCGCGCCTGCCCTATGCCCGCCACGTCGACGACTCCACGATCGAGACCCGAGACGGGCGGCTGATCCAGGTGTTGCACCTGAAAGGCTTTTCCTTCGAGACCGCCGACACTGACGAGCTGAACTATCGCAAGACGGTGCGCGAGACGATGCTGCGCGGCGTCGCCAATTCCCGCTTCGCCCTCTACCACCACATCATCCGCCGACAGGTGGACGCGCAGATCGACGGGGTGTTCGAAGACCCGTTCACGCGGTCGTTGGACGAGGCCTGGCGGGCCAAGCTCGACAGCCGCAAGCTGTATGTCAACGAGCTGTTCCTGACCCTGGTGCGCCGGCCCTTGCAGGGCAAGGTCGGTTGGCTGCAGGAATTGTTCTCGGGTTTGCGCGGGGCAGGCGACAAGACCGAGGCCGTCGCCTCGGCGGCCCGCGACCTGGGCGCCCTGAACGCGGCGCGCGACACGCTGCTGGCGGCCCTGTCCCCCTATGGCGCGCGGCTGCTGACGGCCTATGACGGGCCACAGGGCCTGTGCTCGGAGCCGTTGGAATTCCTGTCGCTGCTGTTCAACGGCGAGACCCGGCCGGTGCGAATTCCCAACGCCGACCTGGGCCTCTACCTGCCCTATCGGCGGATCAGTTTCGGGGCCGACGCCATCGAGATGGCGCCTGCCGGCCCTATGGGCGCCAGCTTCGCGGCCATGGTCTCCGTGAAGGACTATCCCGGCCAGACCGCGCCGGGCATGCTCGACGATCTTTTGCGGCTGCCCCACGAGATGGTGCTGACCGAAAGCTTTGGCTTCGTCGACCGGCAGATGACCCTGGACCGCATGAACCTGGCGCTGCGCCGCATGCGGGCCGCCGACGACGAAGCCCTCAGCCTGCGCCGCGACCTGATCACCGCCAAGGACGACGTCTCGGCTGGCCGCTCGGCCTTCGGCGAGCATCACCTGACCGTGATGGTCAAGGCAGACGGCTTGACGGCGTTGAACGAGGCCGCCGCCGACGTGCAATCGGCCTTCACCGAGCTAGGGATCATCGCTGTCCGCGAAGACGTCAATCTGGAGCCGGCCTTCTGGGCGCAGTTCCCAGGCAACTTCAAGGACATTGCTCGGCGCGCCCTGATCTCCAGTGGCAATTTCGCCGGCCTGGCCAGCTGCCACAACTTCCCGGTGGGCCAGGCCGACGGCAACCATTGGGGTCCGGCGATCACCGCCTTGGAGACCACCTCGGCCGGGCCCTACTATTTCAACTTCCACAAGGGCGACCTGGGCAATTTCACTGTCATTGGCCCGTCGGGCTCGGGTAAGACCGTGGTCATGGCCTTCCTGCTGGCCCAGGCCCAGAAGGTCTCGCCGCGCACCATCTATTTCGACAAGGACCGCGGGGCCGAGATCTTCCTGCGGGCCATCGGCGGCCGCTATGACGTGCTGCGTCCGGGCCAGCCGACGGGGCTGAACCCGCTGCTGCTGGCCGACGACCCGATCAATCGCAAGTTCCTGGCCGACTGGACCGCCAAGCTGCTGACCTCGCGCGGCGAGCTTCTCGACGCCGAGGATGTCGCCCGCATCGCCGAGGCGGTCGACGCCAATTTCGAGCAGCCCGCCCAATATCGTCGCCTGCGCCACTTCGCCGAACTGTTCCGCGGCGGGCGCCGGCCGACGGTCAGCGACCTGGCCTCGCGCCTGGCCCCCTGGCACGGGTCGGGCGACTACGCCTGGCTGTTCGACAATGCCGAGGATGGCCTGGACCTGGAGGCGCGGACCATCGGGTTCGACATGACCCAGATCCTCGACGATCCAGCCGCCCGCACTCCGGCCATGATGTACCTGTTCCACCGGGTCGAGCAGCGTCTGGACGGCAGCCCCTCGATCATCGTCATCGACGAGGGCTGGAAAGCCTTGGACGACGATGTGTTCGTGGCGCGGATCAAGGACTGGGAAAAGACTATCCGCAAGCGCAACGGCATCATCGGCTTTGCCACCCAGAGCGCCCAGGACGCCCTGTCGAGCAAGATCGCCAGCGCCATCATCGAGCAGGCCGCCACCCAGATCTTCATGGTCAATCCCAAGGCCCAGGAAGTGGACTATTGCGGCGGCTTTGGCCTGACGTCGCACGAGTTCGACCTGGTGCGCACCCTGCCCGACTCCGCCCACTGTTTCCTGATCAAGCACGGCAATGACAGCGTCGTGGCGCGGCTGAACCTGTCGGGCATGCCAGACCTGCTGATGGTGCTGTCGGGGCGCGAGGCCAGCGTGCGGCGGCTGGACGCCCTGCGCGGCGAGGTCGGCGACGCCCCGGCCGACTGGCTGCCGCGCCTGCTGGAGCGGGCGTGATGGCTGGCGCCTGTCCTGTTCCAAAGGCGGATGATCCGCTGGTCACCAGCCTGCTGCAGGTGGTCGACTGCAATGTGCGCGGCCTGGTCGAGAGCAGCTACGGCGCGCTGTTCGCGCCAACCGGCGGCCTTGGCGGATTGCTGACCGCGCTGCTCACCATTTTCGTCGCGCTGTTTGGCTACCAGTTGCTGCTGGGTCGCGCGCAACTGCGCATCAGCGACCTGGCCATGACAATGATCAAGCTGGGCGCCGTGCTGGCCCTGACCACCCAGTGGAGCACCTATCAGACGGTGGTCTACGCCTTCCTGTTTGACGGTCCCCGGGCGATCGCCAACGCCATGCTGGGCGGCGGAGACGCCCAGGGCGCCGCGCCGCAAGTCGATGTGTTCGCGCGGCTGCAACAGACCTTCGACCTGCTTCAGGTCTATGCCGCCGAATATGCCAAACAGGCTCCGGGCACGGCCTCACCCTTGATCGGCGGCGCGGGCTTCGGAGCCTTTGGCCTGACGGCGGCGTCGGCCATCCTGCTGCTCTCCAGCCTGGGCGTGCTGCTGGCGGCCAAGATCGTGCTGGGCCTGTTGCTGGCCCTGGGGCCGATCTTCATCGCCCTGCTGCTTTTCGACACGACGCGGGGCGTGTTCGAGGGCTGGCTCCGCGCCAGCCTGGCCTTCGCCTTCGCGCCCCTGGCCATCGTGCTGCTGCTGGGCGTGGCCCTGACCCTGATCGAGCCCAGCCTGTTGCAGCTGGCCGAGGTGATTGCTCGTAAGCAATATCCGCTGGGGCCGGTCTATGGCGTGCTGGTCCTGGCCCTGGTGTTCGCCGGTGTCGCCGTCGGCGCCCTGATCGCCGGCGCGATGATCGCCAACGGCCTTCGATTACCACGGGCTCGCAAGACGCCGACGCCCTCGGACCAGGCGGCCACGAACGCCAATGCTGATGTCATCGTCAGCCAGCCACGCGCGGTGCGCATCGCCGCTGCCGCTGCCGCCCTTGACCGCCGGGACATCCAGATGATGGCCAGCGATGGCGCCAGCACGGACCGGCGGACCTCGGTCACGACGGTGATCGATCGCGGCGCCGCGCCGACCTTCGCCGCCGAGCCCCGGCTTGGCCAGGCCCCCCGACGTAACGCCAGCCCGCGACGCATCCGCGCCGGCGGCAGGAGCGCGCGATGAACGATTTCTCCCCCGGCAAGACGCCCTTCAAGGGGCGGCAGGCGGCTTATGATCAGGCCGCCTCCTGGGCGTCCGACATTCATGGCAGCCTGCGCGCCTCGCGGCGCGTGGCCTGGATCATCGCGGCGGCCGCGGTCGCGGTGGCGGTCCTGGAGGCCGTGGCCATCGCCCTGATGGCGCCCCTCAAGACCGTCGTGCCCTACACCATCGTCGTCGATCGCCAGACCGGCTATGTCGAGACCTCTCGGGGCCTGCAGACCGGCCCTCTGACCCAGAACGCTGCCGTCACCCAGGCCTTTGTCGTGCAATATGTGCTAGCGCGCGAGACCTTCGACGCCACCGATCTGCGCGAGAACTATCGCAAGGTCACCCTGTGGTCCGCCGGCTCGGCCCGCGCCCAGTATCAGCTGGGCCTGGACCGCAAGACGCCATCCAGCCCGCTGAATCTCTATCCGGCGACCACGATCCTCAGCACACAGATCAAGAGCGTGTCGCTGATGAGCCCGACAACGGCCCTGGTGCGGTTTGACACCCTGCGGCGCGACTCCGGGGCGATCATGGGTGAGCAACGATCCTATGCGGCGGTGATGACCTTCCGCTACAGCGGCGCGCCGATGAAAATGGGCGATCGGTTCCTCAATCCGCTCGGCTTCCAGGTGCTGTCCTATCGCCGCGACGCCGAGGCGACGGCGGCGGGCTCCGTGCGCCTGGACCAGGCGGGCGGCACGCCATGAGGGCGATCCTGATCGCCGCAGTGCTGGCGAGCCTCTCGCCCGTGGCGGCGCAAGCGGTACAGGCGCCCAGGCCCGGCGCCACCGACCCGCGCATCCGCACGGTGATGTACGACCCCGATCAGGTCGTCTCGCTGCGCGGCTTCTTCGGCTACCAGATGATGCTGGAGTTCGCACCCGGCGAGCGGATCGAGAATGTCTCGATCGGCGACGCGCTTGCGTGGCAGGTCACCCCCAATCGCAAGGCCAACCTGCTGTTTATCAAACCCGTTGAGGCGGCGGCCCCCACCAACATGACGGTCGTCACCGACCAGCGACGCTACAGTTTCGAGATGGTGGCGCGAAAGGCGACCGGCCCCAGGCAGGCCGACATGGCCTATGTGGTGCGTTTTCTGTACCCCCTGGAGACCGTGGCCGTCGGTGTCGAGCCGCCGCCGCCTCCGCCGCCCGAGCGTCGCAACACGGCCTATACCTATACCGGCTCACGCGCGGCCCTGCCGTCTCTGGTGTTCGACGACGGCCGCTTCACCTATTTCCAGTGGGCCGAAGGTGTGTCGACGCCGGCCCTGTTCCTATTGTCCGCCGACGGCTCCGAAAGCATCGTCAACTACAGCGTTCGCGACGGCTTTCAGGTCGTTGAACAGTTGGCGCCGCGCTTTCAGCTGCGCAACGGCAAGGATGTGACCACGGTGATCAACGGCGCCTGGCGCGAGCCCTCGGCCGGCGTTGACGCGCCAAGGCCCAACGACGCCAAGACCGCGCGCGCCGCCGCCGGCGGGAGGCCCTGATGGTGGACGCGCGCGATCCTCGTCCTCTGCCCAGTGACCAGGAACCGCCGATCGATATCGGCGAGAGCCTGCGTCCGGCCGTGGCGGGGGCGGAAAGCAAGAACGGCTTGTGGCTTGCCCTTGGCGTGGCCGCCATCCTGGCCATCGTCATGTTCGTCTGGCTCAGCGCCCAGCGCGCAGACCGTACGCGCTTGGCGAACGCCCAACTGGGCGCGGCGGGTGTCTCGACGGTGGCGACCATAGATTCCGCGCCGCCGCCGGCCCTGCTGGTCGCCGAGACGGCGGGCCGCGACGCGCTTTTGCCGCCACCGCCGCCCTTGTTGCCTGACACGAGCGCCATCCCCACCCCTGTCGCGGCCGCCTACAACGCCGTGCCGGTGATCATCGGGTCGCCCCCACCCGCGCCGCGCATAGATCCGGGCGTTCATCGTCGCGCCCCCGCGCTGATCGTCGATCTGGCCGAGGGTCCGGCGGGCGGCGCGGGCAACACGACCCTGACCGGACTCGCCGCCGCCGCCCAGGTTAAGCCCGGCGGTCCGACCGGCCCGGCCCTGAACGGCGACGAGGCCTTTGCCCAGCGCGTCGGAGCGACCGAGCCCGAGAGCGCCCAGGCGACCATGCTGCGCAATCCGCAGTCGGTTGTGCCCCAGGGTGCGATGATCCCGGCGGTGCTTGAAACCGCGCTCAGTTCTGATCTCCCAGGCTTCACCCGCGCCGTGGTCAGCCGCGACGTCCGCAGCTTTGATGGCTCGACGGTGCTGATCCCACGCGGTAGCCGGGTCATCGGCCAGTACCGCAGCGGCCTGGCCCAGGGCCAGTCCCGCGCCTTTGTGATCTGGACGCGGATCCTGCGGCCGGACGGCGCCTCGATCCAGATCGCCTCGTCGGGCGCCGATGCGCTGGGCCGGGCGGGCATGGATGGCCAGGTCGATCGGCACTTCTTCCAGCGGTTCGGCGGCGCGATCCTGCTGTCTGTGGTCAATGGCGCGGTGGCGGGTCTTTCGGAGCGCGCCAGCACCCAGATCGTCATCGGCTCCAGCCAGGACGCCGCCAGCCTGGGGGCCTTGGCCCAGCCGGCCAACATCTCGCCGACCATCAAGGTGCCACAAGGCTCGCCGATCCGCATCTTCGTGGCCCGCGACCTGGATTTCTCGCCGGTGGGCGGTGTGCGATGAACGCTCGAGTGGGCGAGCCGCGCGTCTATCTCGACGCCTATCTGCGACCGCTGGCCGAATGGCTGACGCGCGACGACATCACCGACATCCTGATCAACGCGCCTGGCGAAGTCTGGGTGGAGACCATCGGTGGCGGCCTCGAGCGTCACGACGCGCCTGAACTCACCGAAACCGCCCTGTGGCGCCTGGTCACTCAGATCGCCGCCCTGGGCAATCAGGGGATCAGTCGCGAGCATCCACTGCTGGCCGCCAGCCTCCCGGACGGCGCGCGGGTGCAGGTCGCGGCGCCGCCCGCGACGCGTGGACCCATGGCCCTGGCGATCCGCAAGCACGTGGTCACCGACCTGAACATTGACGACTATGCCGCCGCCGGGGCCTTCGATGGCGCGCGCCGGGTCAGCCTGGACGCCCGCGCCACCCTCGACGAGGAACTGCAGGCCTTGCTCGACGCCGACGACATCGCCGCCTTTCTGAAGCTGGCGGTGCGCGGCCGCAAGAACATCATCGTCTCCGGCGGCACCTCGACGGGCAAGACCACCTTCCTCAACGCCCTGGTCAAGGCCATCCCGCGCGACGAGCGGCTGATCCTGATTGAGGACACGGCCGAGGTGCGGCTAGATCGGCCCAACGCCGTCGGCCTGATCGCGGCGCGCGGCGGACAGGGCGAGGCGCGCATCAGTGTCGAGGACCTGCTGCAGGCCTCGCTGCGGATGCGGCCCGATCGCATCATCCTGGGTGAACTGCGCGGGGCCGAGGCCTATAGCTTCCTGCGGGCCGTCAATTCGGGTCACCCCGGCTCGATCACCACGGTCCACGCCGACAGTCCGCGCGCCGCCGTCGAGCAGATCGCCCTGATGGTCATGCAAGCCGGCGCGAACCTGGGGCGCGGCGAGATCGTCGACTATGTCGGGGCGGTCATAGACGTTGCGGTGCAGTTGTCGCGACGCGATGGCCGGCGGCTCGTGTCGGAGATTGCCTTCAAGCCCGGCTCGGCTTCGCGCTAAAACCTCGGATAGTTGATACAATCGCGGGGGGGGGCTTTTCTGGGGCCCCCGCCCGTTTCTGGGGCCCACCCCCCCCCCTGCGCCGGCTGGGGG